>NZ_JBEOVJ010000041.1:0-67664 GCF_040295435.1 Streptomyces sp. NPDC002809 | reverse complement strand
TCTTCGATCGCCCAGCATGCCGCCCCTCTCCTTCTGCGCCCTGACACACAGAAACGTCACAGCACACGGAAGCACCACCTCACCGGCCGGCCCCCGAAACGGAACACGAACTCACCACCCGGCCCTCATCGGCACGCGGCCATGGAGCAGGAAGTACATCTGCTGAACGGACTCCTCCTGGCCGGCCGTAAACCGCTTGGCGACCTTCCCGATCGGATTCCACACCCGCCCATCGGGCATCCGGACACCCACCATCTGACCGAAGAGCTCCTGCTGGCCCCGGTCGAAGTCCACCCACTGCGCCCCGGCCCTCCGGACGAACACCTCGCCCGCGTAGGCCCCGAGCCAGAACAGCTCACGCGCCACAATCCGCTGCTCCGGCCCCGCACCGCGAAGCCCGTCGGTGATGCGGTCCACCACACGGAGGCTCGCCACCGAGTAGTCCAGGGGCAACCGGTTCCGCGCCGTCACCCGCCTCACGAACTCAGCCACCCCCACGCGCATCTCACCGGCAGACAAGAGACGTCCCTGTTCCCCACCCGAACCCACCACAGCCCCCAGCTGTCATCTCCGGGAGCCCCATCCGGACGCCCGGGGAGGGACCCCTTTCGGTCCCTCCCCCCAACCAAGCGAAGCCGTGCCCGGAAACGTCACTGCGACGACCCGCATCCGCCGGACGGGCACCTGTGGCGACCCGGCGGGGAGGCGTCCGGCGATCAGCTCGACAACGGCGTGGCAGACCGTCTGCCTGCCCGCTCGGCCGGGCGCACCGACTTCCGTACGACCGATCGCTCGTACGCGGAGCCGGAGGTGGAGGATTTACGGCCGGCGGCGGACGGAAGTGCGCGTGGTCCACCACGGGCCAGAACAAGCCATGCCGGGATCGGACGAGTTCCGCGGCGCCGAAGGTCCAGGCCGACCGGGCAGCAAGGCGGTCGTCGCATGCTGTGCGGGTCGCCCCTCTGCTGGAGGCGACTACGCACCTCATCCCGAATCGATCAGTATGCTCGTGATGCTGCTGACCGGTCGAGTCGTGGGGGTCGGATGCGGGACCTGCTCTATTTTTCACAGCCGAAACTCCGGCATTTCCACAGCGGTTCAGGGAGCCCCCTCGGGGGCCGCTCCTTCGAGGTCGAGACGACGGCGTTCGGTGTCGGGGGCCGCGTTGCGGTCGGCGAGTCCGGCTCGGCCGGTGCCGGTGACTCCGAGGGCCCGGATCTGGAAGCGGCAATCGCGCATCTCGAGAAGACATGCACGGCGCACACGGCGGTCCCGGCCTCGTGCCGGTCCGTCGGAGCGTATGAGTGGATGGAGTTCTCGGGCCCGTTTCACCGGGGACCCCGCGTCCGGGACTGGGGTCTGCACGACAAGGGGGTGTACACCTTCACGTCGCACGAGAACCCGTTGCTGTGCCCCCAGTTCACAGGAGAATCCGAGTGTTCGGGCGTCGAGGTGCTGCTCTGCGGGTCCGCGCAGCATGTCATCGGGGAGGAAGACCAACCCCGGACCCGGATGGGATCCGGGTCGGACTGGCTGCACGACATGGCTGCCGAGTTGGTGGCCATGGAGGAACGTGGTGAGACGGCTCTTCCCGAATCCCTGACGCGCAGTCCGCGAGGGGTGCAGGAGTACGCGGCCAGAGTGGCCCACGACATGATGGTCTCTTGGCGACAAGGACCCGTTCACGTGCACGGCCACGCCCGAGTCCTGTGCAATTTCGGAGCGGTGGACGGGCAGCACCGACTGATTGTGGCGACCCCGTTGTACGTCGAGATCGTCCCGCCTCCGCGGGAGGGCGCCTTGGTGCCGCAGCCCACGCGGCGCCGGTGGCCCTGGAAGTTCCGGGTCTACCCGCCGGCGCGTTGATTCGGCCCCGTGCGGACCAGCCGGCGGCATGCAGGGCAAGAAGAAACCTCCAGGCAGCGGTAGTACTTGAGACCCGGCAGCCGAGCACATCACGACCCATCACCGGCGCCGAGATCAGGACGAGCGGTTGACGCAGTCGGTGCGCTCGTCGGACCAGTGACGGATGGCCCACGGCCTGCGTTCATCGGCGAATGAGCAAGGACGGTGAGTGAGCGGCACTTCGCCGGATGCTGGGTGGCATCACTGCCTCGCTCGGTGACCGGAACACACACAAGACGCCGACCTAAGGGCTGTCCCGTAATCCCTGGCGGGCGCGCGACGACAGCTACGGCACCTCGCCGCGTTGTCGGAACGTCCGAATACAGCAGTCCGGCCAGGAGCTGTTGGGGCGGATCCGTCGCCCTGGTGGTGGCCGGAAAGAGGGCAGCAGACCTTGATCCGGGCCCGCGTCCGGCTCTGCTTGCGCTGGTCGGGCCCGACGAGCGGGGTGACCCGATGTCGCCTCTGCGCTGGACGACGAAGTCGACCCGGAAACTGGCAGCGGCGCTGACCCGGCAGGACCCGGGTCTCCGCCGACACGGGCCATCGGGTCTCCGCCGACACGGTCGCGCCCGGTTCTTCCCGGACGCGGCCCGCCCGTGGAGCCACCGTTTGCCCGTCCGGAGGTTGATACCGACGCGTTCACATGCCCCTGTGTCGGTCGGTCAGTCCCTGGTCCATGAGCGGAAGCACTCCTCCCGCTCATGGACCAGGGCCCTGCGGCCCCGCGGCTTCCGGCTCTCCCGGATCCTGAAGTCCATCGCATCCCCTGAACCGGGGTGTTGCGACAGCCACTGGAACTCAAGCACCGGGGTGGGGCCTTCCCGTGGCCGCCGCACTGTCGCTGGACCGGTACAGCCGAAAGATCTGCACTGCTTCAGGATTCTGACGGCTGGGCTCGCGTCGTGACGAACGAAGAGTGCTGATCAGTCGCCGGACTTCACGGGCTCCAGTTTGATGCTGAAGTGTCGGAGGATCGGGGACTGGCTTGTAACCCGGTAGCCACCGACGGATTCAGGATTCTTCGCGATATCTGCCAGGGTGGCGGCGACGTGGTCGTAGTGGCTGCGGGTGTAGACCCGTCGGGGGAGAGCCAGCCGTACAAGTTCGTAGGGCGCCGTCTTGACAGGGTTGCCGTGCTCGTCCTCTTCACCGAGGTACAGCGACCCCAGCTCCGCCGAGCGGATGCCTCCGCGCAGGTAGAGCTCGCAGACGAGTGCGGTGCCGGGGTACTGGTGCGGGGGGATGTGGGGCAGGAGGCGCCCGGCGTTGACGTAGAGGGCGTGCAGACCGGCGGGTTCCACGATGTCGACGCCGGCCTCGCGGATGCGTGCGGCGAGATAAGCGGCTATGTCGGCACGCTCGGCGAGGTAGGCCGGCTCGGTCACTTCGAGGAGGCCGCGGGCCATCATGTCGAGGTCACGTCCGGACAGACCGCCGTAGGTGGTGAATCCTTCGGTGGCGATGAGCAGACCGCCGCACCGCTCGGCGACTTCGGCGTCCTTCAGGCCGATGAAGCCGCCGATGTGGACGATCCCGTCCTTCTTCGCGCTCATGACGCAGCCGTCGGCGAGGCGGAAGGCCTCCTCGGCGACCTGGCGGGGGGTGCGGTCGGCGTAGCCGGGTTCGCGCTGGGTCACCAGCCAGGCGTTCTCCGCGAACCGGGCCGCGTCGAGGATCATCGGCACGTTGTGACGGCGGCACAGTTCGGCGGTGCGGTGCAGGTTGTCCATGCTGACCGGCTGGCCACCGCCACCGTTGTTGGTGATGGTCATCAGCACGGCCCCAACGGGCTTCTGGTCCGCGTTCTCCAGGGCCTGTTCGAGGGCGATCAGGTCGATGTTGCCCTTGAACGGAAAGTCGTTGTCGAGGTCCTTCGCCTCGGCGCAGGGCAGGTCGTACGCCGTGCAGCCAGTCAGTTCGACGTTGGCGCGGGTGGTGTCGAAGTGCGTGTTGGACAGCACACTCGTGCCAGGCCGCAGCAGCGAGGAGAAGAGGATGCGCTCGGCCGCGCGGCCTTGGTGGGCCGGCAGGATATGGGGGTAACCGGTGAGTTCGGAGACGACCTCGTGCCACCGGTAGAAGGAGCGGCTACCGGCGTAGGACTCGTCGCCCTGCATTCCTGCGGCGAGCTGGTCCGCGGAGATGGCACCGGTCCCGGAGTCGCTCAACAGGTCGATGGTGACTTCGTCGGCCCGCAGGTCGAAGGGGTTGTAGGCGACCCGCTTCAGCGCGGCCTCGCGCTCCTCCCGGGTGGTGAAAGCAAGAGGTTCTACGACCTTGATGCGGTAGGGCTCCACGAGACTTCCTTCTGTGCGGTGTGCGGGCTGACGTGGCCGACGGCCTGGTGCCCGAGGTCCAGGACGCTCTGGGCGCGTTGCCCATGCATCCAGGGGCCCTGCGGGTACTGCTCCTGCGGCGGCCGGACGCGGTAGGACTCGGAACTCAGGTAGGCGGTGAGCCGGGGTGGCCGGTTGCGCTCGTACACCAGGGCCAGGTAGGCGATCAGCCCCACCCCGTCGGCGAGGGTTCGCTGTGTGAGCGCTCCCAGACCTCGGTTCAGCACGGTGGGGTCCATGCCGGCCCTGGTCAGCAGGGCTGTGGAGCGGGCGAGGGCCTCTTCGTCGTCGCGCACGTAGTCGCGAACGGGAATGTGGAGCGTGAAGCCGCTCGGGTTGCTGTCGCCTTCGGTGAAGGAGTGGCAGGTGAGCGCCGGCCGCCGCACCAGTCGCGGCGTGTCGTTTCTGCCGCGTTCGGACGGCGCGAGGGAGCCCGCGGCCGCGTGGAAGAAGTAGCGGACGTCGGCCGCTGTGGCTCCGGAGTTACGGCTGAGCGCGCAGGCGTCATCGGCTGACATGCGCGGGTGTCTCACGTAGACCTTGACCCGGGGGGACGTCCAGGCGCCCAGGTCCAGGGCGAGGAACGGATAGCCGGCCGCCGGGGGCAGTTGCTCGAAGGCCTGGCCGTAGCCGAGCCGCCGCAGTGCCTCGCGCACGGTGCGGGCCGCGTTTTCCGGGCCGGAGGCGGAGGGGTTCAGGTAGACCTTGACCCCTGGGACCCCTCCGGCGCGCAGATCGAGCGCGTACCACAGGGCCAGGGGGCCCTGGGCTGCAGCGGGGAAGAACAGGTCGGCGAGGGCGTCGAGCTGGTCGGTGGCGAAGCCCCAGCGGGCGCCCATTGCGCGGATGGCCGCAAGCCCGGCGCGGCCGCTGTCGACCATGTCGCTGTGGGCCCACCCGGGCTCCACGAGCACCCGCAGGGCCGGGGCGGCGTCCGGAGTGCCGGCGAGGGAGAACTCGACGGGGGAGTGGTCATCGGAAAGGAAGCTGGGCGAGGCCGGCGGCAGGGACAGCGGCCGGTCGGCCGCGCTTGCGAGGGAGTCGATCAGGACCTGTCCGTACAGCTCGGTGTCCGCCTCGCTCAGGCCCACGGTGGCGCCCAGGCGCCGCAGTTGACCGAGCACGTGGTCGCCGAGCGTCGTCTCACCGGGGCTGGTTGCCGGTATGCCGGGGCCCGGGTGGGAGGTCATTGTGTGCCTCGCACGGCGGGGCGCGTATCGCGTCTGTACGGTGCGGGAGTACGGGGACGTGCTCCGCCGGCAACGGAGGAGACGAGGGCCGGTCCGCTGCCGGGAGCAGCGGGTATTCGGTCCTGCGGGTGGTCGGGGTCGACGCCCCCGCACGGGTTGCGTCTGCTCGGGGTGGTGCGCCGTGGGCCCGGTCGGGCGCTCGCGGATGGGGGCGCGGAGATGCTTGCGAGGTCCACTACCTCTCCTTCATCTTGTGTCACTCCAGACACTCCGCGCCGTCCTACCCAGGAAGTTGATCTTTCATGCAGGCTACCTCAACTGCCTGTGTCACATGCGTCACAGGGGGTGTGGGCTACTGGCCCGTCAGCCACGTCATGAAGCTGCTCCAGCGCCCCGCTTTGCCGGTGGGCTGCGGCGCAGCGGGCGTGGGTGCGGCCGCGACGGGGGGTGCCTGGTAGCGGGGCACGGCGGTCGGCTCCGGTGCGGCCGCGGCGCGCGGGGTGGCCGCGCTGAACCGGACGGGCAGGGAGGCCAGGGCCCGGTTGAAGGGGCCGGGCCGCCAGGCGAGGCTGTCCGCGGGGACGGCGAGTTCAACGTCGGGCAGGGCGTTGAACAGCGTCTCCAGTCCCGTCAGGGCGATCAGCCTGGCCGGCTCCTTCGACGGGCAGGAGTGCGGGCCCGCGCTCCAGGCGAGGTGGCCGCGGGTGTCGGCTCCGCGGTCCGCGAGCGCCGTGTTGGCGGCGCCGAAGGACACCAGCACCAGGTCACCGGCGCGTACCTTGTCGCCGGCCACGTCCGTGTCGACCACCGGGTAATGGGGTGCATAGTTGGACATCGGCGCATTGCGCCACAGAGTGTCGTCCACAGCCTTGTCGAACTGCCCCAGGCGCGCGAACTCCTCGTTGGTCAGCATCGTGTAGAAGGCGTTGCCGATCAGGTTGCCCTCCGGCTCGCCGCCCGCACCGAGGAGCAACACCAGCGTGTGCGCCAGTTCCTCGTCGTTCAGCTGCGCCGGATGCTGCATCAGGTAGGACGTGACGTCCTCCCCGGGCTGGGCGCGCTTGAGCGCCACCAGCTCGCTGACCGCTCCGAGCAGGACCTGGCTGGCCGCCTCGGCGTTGACTCCGTCGAACATGCCGGAGATGCCGAACAGCACCCGGTCACCGATCCCTGCCGGGCAGCCGAACAGCTCGTTGAACACGTACAGCGGGAGCTGCTGCGCGTAGTCGCGGAGCAGGTCGGCGCTGCCGCGGGCGCTGAACTGGTTGATCAGGAACTGGGCTGCCTGGCTGACGATCCGGCTCAGCCGCTTGTTGCTGACGCGGGCGAAGGAGTCGGTGATGGCCTGTCGCAGCCGCACATGCTCGGCGCCGTCGGTGAACATCGCGTTCGGCCGGTAGGCCAGCAGCGGCAGGACCGGGCTGTCGGGGCGGATGCAGCCCTCAGCCAGTGCACGCCAGCGGCGTGAGTCCTTGCGGAAGGTCGTCGAATCCTGCAGCAGTTCCAGAGCCGCGTTGTAGTCGGTCACCAGCGTCGCCTCCACGCCGGGGGCGATGGTGACCGGAGCGGTGGGGCCGAGCTCGCGCATGTATCGGTAGTACGCGTGCGGATTGGCAGCGAACTCCGCGCTGTCCAGGGGTATGCGCTGCCCGCTGCCATGTGCGGGGCAGCCGGGCGGGGGTACAGAGGGGGTTGTCATGCGTGCTCCAGGTCGGCGCGCTCGTGCAGATAGCGGACCAAGGTGATCAGGGCGTCGACGGACGACTTCTCGTCGCGTGCGTCGACGGTGACGACGGGGGTGTCGGGCAGCAGGTCGAGTGCCTCCCGGACTTCCTCCGGGGTGTGGACCGTACTGCCGTCGAAGTGATTGATGGCCACGGCGAAATCGAGGCCGTAGCTCTCGACCAGATCCATGACGTCGAAGGAGTCGGCCAGGCGCTCGGGGTCCACCAGGACCAGGGCGCCCAGTGCTCCGCGGGCCGTGTCGTCCCACAGACTCACGAAGCGCTGCTGTCCGGGGGAGCCGAACAGATACAGAACGATGCGCTCGCTCAGCGTCAGCCGGCCAAAGTCCAGGGCGACGGTTGTGGTGGTTTTTCCCTGAACCCCTTTGAGGTCGTCGACGCGCTCCGAGAGCGTCGTCATCCGCTCCTCGGTGGACAGTGGCGTGATCTCGGAAAGAGAGCCGATCAGGGTGGTCTTGCCGACGGCGAAATGCCCGACGACCAGGATTTTCACTGCAGTCTGCTGTGCGCCGCTGGGCACGTAGGCATCCTCAGACAGGGAGAGCCTTGAGGCCATCGAGCACCTCCTTAAGCAAGGCCTTGTTGGTGGGACGGGCCGATGGCACCGGCGCCCGGGTCACGAGATAGCCCCCCTCGGCGAGGGAACTGAGCAGCACCTTGACCACCCCGAGCGGCAGCTGGGAGTGGGCGGCGATCTCAGCGACCGAGAGGTAGCCACTGGAGCACATCTCCAGGATCTGCTGCTCCTCGGGCGAGAGCCGCTGGGGGCGCTGCTGCTCGTCGGTGGCCGTCGTAATGAGAGTGATGAGGGCGAACTCGTCCTCATCGGGCAGGTCACGGCCACGGGTGATGACGTAGGGCCGGACCAGTTCTCCGGCCTCGGACTCGAACTCGGGCTCGGGAGGGCCGGGTTCCGTCATGAGGTGACCGTGTCGCCGCGAAGGCCGGTCGACATCGCCTTGCCCAGCCGGCTGACCAGCTGCTGCATCCGGTACGTGATGTCCTGCATGTCGACCTCGGCCGACGCAGCCACGGCAAGGTAGCTGCCGCCGCCCGCAGCGTTCAGGAACACCCAGCCCCCGTCGAACTCGATGAGGGTCTGGCGCCAGTTCGCTCCGTGCTCACCGCAGAAGAAGCTGATGGCCCGGCTGAGCGACTGCAGGCCGGAGACCGCGGCGGCCACCTTGTCGGCATCGCCCCTGTCAATCTCCGTGGTACGGGACATCTGGAGGCCGTCGGCAGAGATCAGGACCGCGTGGAGAGCATGCGGAATCTGCAGCGCGTCCTCAAGCATCCAGGACAGGTCGTCGCTCACGGGGCATCGAATCCTTCGTGTGAATCGGCAGTGGTGTCACCTTCGGCGGCCGGTACCCCCGCACCTCGGCCGCTGAGAGTGCCACGCTGAAACGCGCCCATGGCCGCCACCCGTGCCTCTGCTGACCGGGCCGGTGGCGCTTCATCAGACCTGCGGCCGCCGTCCGGCACGAGCGCCATGCCGCGCTTGTTCCGTCGTCGGGGCAGCCCGCCCTCTGTCGCCGCAGGAGCCGAACCGCGGATCGCGGCAGCGGCATTGACTTCTTGCGTGGAAGTGGGCTTCTTCGGCTCGGGCATCTCGGTCAACAACTCCTTCGGCACCATCACCACCGCGCGGACGCCGCCGTAGGGAGAGGTGCTGTCGATGGCGACCGTGAACCCGAACCGCGCGCACAGGGCACCGATCACCGCGAAACCGAACGCGGGAGGGTTGCCGAGCTCCGAAACGCTCACCGCAGACCCGCTGGACAGCAGAGCGGTGGCGTTCGTCCGTTCTTCCTCGCTCATGCCGACACCGGCGTCGTCGATCACGATGCAGATGCCCCGGGGCACCGTCCGCACCTCGACCTCGACCATGGTGGACGGCTCGGAATAGCTGGTCGCGTTGTCGAGCAGCTCGGCCACCGTCAGCGCGATCGGTTCGACGGCACGGCTGGTCACCGCGAAATCGACCCGTGAGGCGATCTCGATGCGCTGGTAGTGCCGGATACGGCCCTGCGCTCCGCGGATCACGTCATAGACCGATGCGGCCTCCCGCTGCCGGCCGAGCCACCCTCCGCACAGCACAGCAATGGACTGCGCACGCCGGTTGAATTGCGAGTTCATGTGGTCGATGTCCAGCATGTCCCGCAACACGGCCGAGTCGCCGTACTTCTTCTGCAGCCCGGAGATGGCCCGCTGCTGCTCCGCGGCGAGGCCCTGAAGGGTCCGCATGGCCGACTTCAGTACGGTGTTTGTGGCCTCCTCCGCCTCTTCCTTGGCCTGGCGGACCACCTCGTCGTAGCCGCTGCGCAGCTCGGTGACGGTGGACTCGAGGACGGCGGCCCTGCCCTGCGATGCGGTCAGCTCACCTTGAGCACCCTGCTTTTGACGACGTAGCGCCTTGATCTTATTTCGCTGGCGGGTTATTACCGTGGCGGCGACAGCGACGCCGACGGCAAGCGCCCACACTGTCGGATCCTGCCAAAAATTTGTCATGTGACTCTCTATTGAGCGGCTGGAGTCCAGCTCTCGAAATCTGTCCAAGCGGACCCTCGGCTGTGGGCAGACGTCACCGCCCGGAGAGCCCCCCTGGCTGTAGCCATGCCAAGGCGAAAGCTCGCGTGGCATGTGCACGCGAGCCTATCACCAGATGATCATGAGGCTCTGTCAAGTCCGCCACGCCGTTGCCCCGTTGGCGAGAAACGCATGTTCATGTCAGTGGGGAGGTGTGCCTGCGAGGTGGAGGCTCAGAGTGGCGGATCGCGCCCCCTCTGCGGCACATCTCGCCTTGTGGCGGGCTGACGCGGCGATACGGAGCAGGGGAGTGCCATCCGGCCAACAAGCGTTTCCAGGGCACAAGATGGCCGATTCGAGAGCGGGCTACGGACGGTGACGCGATCTGCGGCTCAGGACATGTGACCGCAGCCACATGGTCTGGGCTTCCTTGCCGCCGCAGCCTGTCCGGAACGCGGCGACGCGAACGACCGAGGCGGCCCAGCCCGTAGACAGGTGCACCCGTACCGGAAAGACCTGTGGGAAGCGCCCCACGAAGACCGCGTCGCCCCGTGATCGATGACCCGCCCGACTGGGACAGCACGGACGCCCCGACTGGACGCCGGTACGCCAACCAGACGGCAGGACGGCGCATTGAGCCGGACGCGTGTGCTGCAGCAGGTGCGGGCCGAGCTTGTTGGTGGGTGCGGGATCGGATCACGGTGTCATGGGTCAGCAGTGTGGTGACGGTTCTGGTGCGGGCGTGGTCCCTCCTGCCCGGAAAGCGACCCGGGAGGTCAGGGAACCGGCGCCCCCTGCTCCTGGTGCCCCGCCGGCCGGGCGGCCTCCCCGCGACCTCACCGACTGTGCCAGCGCGGAGCTGTTCGCCTTCCTGTACTCGGGACAGTTCCGCTACGTCGCAGGAAACGGCTGGTACGGCTGGGACTCAGGCCGGTGGAAGCTGCGTGGCGGAGAAACCGCCGCCACCTGGGCAGCCGGAGGCATGGCCGACCAGATGCCCACCTACGACCCCACCGGCCGCTTCTCCCAGCAGGAGGTGACCCGTCACCGCCGCTACTCGTCATCCACCGCTGGGGTGAAGGCGATGCCGCACCAGGCCGCAGCCGCCCCACCCCCTCCCTCGACGCGGAGGAACTCGACGGAGACGCCTACAACTGTGCATGCCGAACGGGATCGTCGACCTGCGCACCGGCGAGGTCCGCGCGGCCGACCCTCTGCGCGACTTCAACTCCTGCAGCACCGGCATCGGCCCGCGGGCCATACCCACCCCGCGCTTCTTCCGCTTCCTCACCGACACCTTCGACGACGACGTGCTCGTGCGTCGTGCTTCACCTGTCCGGCCAACCATGGGGTGCCGGATTGCTTGCTGGCACCATGGGTGGGGCACACCGACGTCAAGACCACCAAGCGTTGGTACGTGAAGCCGGACGTAGAGGATCTTCGTGGAGCCGCTACGTCATGGGGCGGTCTTCACGGTGCTCAGGAGGGGGGTGTGAGAGATGGCTGTGAGACGTGGGAGCGTAGGACTGTGAGCCAGACAGACAACAGAACGTTGAAGTACCAGGTAGACGGGCCGGAGGACGCGCCTGTGCTGGTGCTCGGACCAAGCCTCGGTACCACATGGCACATGTGGGACCGGCAGATACCCGAGCTCACTCAGCACTGGAGAGTCTTCCGCTACGACCTCCCGGGACACGGCGGCGCGCCCGCGCACCCCGCCACCGCCGTCGGGGAGCTCACCGACCGGCTGGTGGCCACCCTCGACAGCCTCGGGGTCCAGCGCTTCGGGTACGCGGGCTGCTCCATCGGCGGCGCGATCGGCGCCGACCTCGCGCTGCGGCATCCGCAGCGGGTCGCCACGCTGGCGCTGGTCGCCTCCTCGCCCCGGTTCGGCAGCGCCGACGAATTCCGCCAGCGCGGGGTGATCGTCCGCACCAACGGGCTGGAGCCGATGGCCCGCACCGCGCCGGAGCGCTGGTTCACGCCGGGCTTCGCCGCCGCTCAGCCGGCCATCGTCGAGTGGGCCGTCCAGATGGTGCGTACCACCGACCCCGGCTGCTACATCGCGGCCTGCGAGGCACTCGCCGCCTTCGACATCCGGACCGATCTCGGCCGGATCGGCGCTCCCACACTCGTCCTGGTCGGTGCGGAGGACCAGGTCACAGGTCCCGGCGATGCCCGGACCCTGGTCGCGGGCATACCCGACGCACGGCTGGCTCTCGTCCCGGGCGCCTCCCACCTGGCCCCGGTCGAGCAGCCGGGAGCCGTCACCGACCTTCTGCTCACTCACTTCTCCACGGCCTGGCAGGACACCCAGGCCGCCATTCCCGTGCCCTCGTTCGTACCCAGGCTCTCCGCCCCCGTGCTGCCCGTCGCGGAGCTCACCGCCGGCACCGCGCAGCCCGAGGCGGAAGCCGGTGGGCGCCCCGATCCGTACGGGCCGGGGATGAGGATTCGCCGTGAGGTGCTCGGTGACGCCCACGTCGACGGAGTCATGGCCGCCGCCGACGACTTCACCGGCGACTTCCAGGAGCTCGTCACCCGCTACGCCTGGGGTGAGGTCTGGAACCGGGAGGGGCTCGACCGGCGCACCCGCAGCAGTGTCACGCTCACCGCTCTGGTCGCCTCCGGACACCTGGAAGGCCTGGCAGCACACGTCAGCGCCGCCCTGCGCAACGGCCTCACCCCGGTGGAGATCAGGGAGGTTCTGCTGCAGACCGCCGTGTACTGCGGGATCCCCGCCGCGAGTGCCGCATTCACGATCGCCCAGTCCGTGATTCAGGCCGAAACGACACCGCCCGCGTAGCAGGATGGGCCGTATGAACGTCCAGAATCCCGAGCCGCTCGCGCTCACGCTGACCAAGCAGTCCCATTCCTGCATCCGGCTGGAGAAGGACGGGCGCACGCTCGTCATCGACCCGGGCGGGTTCTCCGAGCAGGACGCCGCGATCGGCGCCGAGGCGATCCTGGTGACGCACGAGCATCCCGACCACTTCGACGAGGAGCGGCTGCGGGCCGGTCTGGAGGCCGATCCGGCGGCCGAGATCTGGACGCTGCGCAGCGTGGCCGAGAAGCTTGCGGCGGCGTTCCTTGGACGCGTCCACACCGTCGGGAACGGCGACACCTTCTCGGCCGCCGGGTTCGACATCCAGGTGCACGGCGAGCTCCATGCCGTGATCCACCCGGATCTCCCGAGGGTCACGAACGTCGGCTTCCTGGTGGACGGATCCGTCTTCCACCCGGGCGACGCCCTCACCGTGCCCGAGCGGCCGGTCGACACGCTGATGGTCCCGGTGATGGCCCCCTGGAACAAGATCTCCGAGGTCATCGACTACGTGCGCGAGGTCAAGCCGCGTCGCGCCATCGACATCCACGACGCGCTGCTCACCGATCTGGCCCGCCCGATCTACGACACCCACCTCGGCAACCTGGGCGGTGCCGACCATGCCCGGCTGACCCCGGGAGAGTCGACCGGCGTGTGACGGGCGCCGCCCCGGCCGCTGTCAGTGGGAGCCGCTAGGTTTACGTACATGCGCATCGCCACCTGGAACGTCAATTCGATCACCGCCCGCCTGCCGAGGCTGCTGGCCTGGCTGGAGAGCACCGGCACCGACGTGCTGTGCATCCAGGAGACCAAGTGCACGGCCGAGCAGTTTCCGGCCGAAGCGCTCCGTGAGCTCGGCTACGAGTCCGCGGTCAACGCCACGGGCCGGTGGAACGGGGTGGCGCTGGTCTCGCGAGTCGGCCTGGCCGACGTCGTGACGGGGCTGCCCGGCGGCCCCGAGTACGACGGCGTGCAGGAGCCCCGGGCGATCAGCGCCACCTGCGGCCCGGTGCGTCTCTTGTCGGTGTACGTGCCCAACGGCCGCGAGGTCGAGCACGAGCACTACGCGTACAAGCTGCGCTGGTTCGAGGCGCTGCAGAAGGCGGTGGCGGCGGACGCCGCGGGGGCGCGGCCGTTCGCCGTCCTCGGTGACTTCAACGTGGCCCCGACCGACGAGGACGTCTGGGACCCGGCCCTCTTCGAGGGGGCCACGCATGTCACCCCCGCCGAGCGGGCCGCCCTCGCCACCCTGCGCGAGGAGGGCCTTGCCGATGTCATGCCCCGCCCCTTGAAGTACGACCGTCCCTACACCTTCTGGGACTACCGTGAGCTGCGCTTCCCGAAGAACAAGGGCATGCGCATCGACCTCGTCTACGGCAACGCCCCGTTCACCGCCGCCGTCAAGGACAGCTACGTGGACCGCGAGGAGCGCAAGGGCAAGGGCGCCTCCGACCATGCCCCGGTGGTCGTCGACCTCGAACTCTGAGTACGGACACCGCTCAGGCGCCCGCGCGGGGTGCCTGAGCGGTACGGTCCACGGTCCCCAGCAGCCGGCCCCTCGAAGCGGCTGCTGCCGTCCCGAGCGCCAGGACCATGAGCGTCGCGCTCACCCACAACGGCGACCGGAAGCCGAACCCCGCGCCGATCGCCAGTCCGCCGAGCCACGGCCCGACCGCGGCGCCCACGTTGAACGCCGCGGTGGCGAACGAACCGGCCAGCGTCGGCGCACCGTCCGCAAGACGGAACACGTGCGAGATCATCGCGGTCCCGGTGCCGAACGCGAGCATGCCCTGGACGAGGACGAGGGCAACCACCGCCACCGGGCTGCCGGCGCCGGCGGCGAACAGGGCCCAGCCGACGGCCAGCGCTGCCAGGCCGGCCGCGGTCAGCGCGACCGGACGCGAGTCGATGATCCGGCCGCAGACGGCGACCCCGATGAACGAGCCGACACCGAACAGCGCGAGCAGTGCGGGCACCCACGCGGCACCGACTCCGGCGACGTGCCGGGCGACCGGTTCGAAGTAGGAGAACGCGCAGAAGGTCGCTCCCTGGACGAGCGCGCTCGTCAGCAGGGTCAGGAGCAGCCGGGACCCTGCCAGGGTCCGCAGTTCGGCGTACGCGCTCGGCAGGACGACCGCGGGCCGTCCCGCCGGAATCGTCGCCGCGATCACGGCGATGGCCGGCAGCGCGACGAGGGCCACGGCCCAGAACGCCGCACGCCATCCCCACTGCCCGCCCAGCCACGCCCCGGCGGGCACTCCGGCCACACAGGCGACGGTGACACCACCGACCACCACGGACGTGGCCCGCGCCCTTGCCGCGGGTCCGGCGAGGGCGACCGCGGTGACCAGGGCGACGGCCCAGAAGCCGGCATTGGCCACCGCCGCGACGAAACGTGTCGCCAGCAGCACCCCGTAACTGGAGGTGACCGCGCCCACGGCGTGCACGGCGGCGAAGACGCAGAGGAAGGACAACAGGGCGCGACGGCGCGGCCAGTTGCGGCCCAGGAGGGCCATCGCGGGTGCCCCGAGCACCATGCCTACGGCAAACGCCGAGGTGAGCAGAGCCGCGTCGGGAATGGAGACACCCAGGTCCTCGGAGATGCCCGACAGCAGACCGGACAGCATGAACTCGGAAGTGCCCTGGGCGAATACGGCGAGCCCGAGAGCGTAGACGGAAAACGGCATGAAGAACCCCATGGACGGCTGATGGACAGAACCGGTCGGGGATGCGGGCCGCACCCGCTCGTGACGACGAGCGGCAACACGGCAGATCAGCACAACGGCCACAACGGCCGGACGGCTACAGCGCTCACGGCCGTGACACGGCACAGCGGCGAAAGAACCGTGGAGCACGGACCGTGGCGGACGGCCGTGGAGTTCCGGTTGTGGAGTGCCGGGCAGAGCTGCGCCCGTGCGCGGTGCCCGGCGCGACCCGCATCGCATGGGTCCGGGGGCGGCAGTGCGGCAGCCCTGACGCACGAAGTCGGTCAGGCGCGGACGCGGGAAGCCACCGGGGACCGGTGGCTAGCGTCTGTCGGACTCGGGGCTGCTCATGAGGGGGAAACTACCAGCCCGCGGCCCGGCTTCTCCACCCCGTTCCCCCGGTCGCATCGCGGCCTCCGGTTCGTGCGTTGACCGGGCGGGAGCGCGTCCGGGTGAAGCAAGAGGCGTATGCGTGGTGGTCAGCACTCGAACGAAAGGCCGCGCGCCCTGTGGTGCGGATGCGGGCGGGGATGGGACCCTGACTGGTATGAACATCCCTTTCTTGGACAACTGGCGTAAGCGTCACGACGGAACGCGGAGGGCGGGGCTCGCGACCGCCGTCGAGGCCGATCCGGAAGGCGTGGCCGAAATGCTCGCCGAATGTGAGCTGCTCCGCGTCCGGGTGGGGGAGAGAGGCCTCGAACTCGACGACAGCCCGGCCTCGTTGGCGGCGCTCGATCAGTTGCCGCCGCGCTGGCGCGACGATCCGGAGGAGTTGCCCTGGCTGGGCAATGACGCGGGGCTCTACCTGGGCACGGTCCTGGTGCGCAACGTCGCCGGTGCGCTCTGGCACATCTGGCCGAGCGGGCAGCCCGTGGTGCGGCTCGCTTCGGGGCGTGAGATCGATGTGGTCGAGGCCGGCCTGGACTGGGCGATGACGGGCAGCCCCGAGCTCTCGCAGGTCTACTCGGAGTCGGCCGAGGGGTGACGTGGGGCCGCGCGCACCGCGCGACGAGATAAAACGCCTTATGCCCCATTTACGCGTGTCGGGTGTGAAGTCCCTTTCCGGGGTGGATAGTTTGCGCTGACCTCGACATAGCGATAAGTGGGTAGGGCAGCGTATGGCCGTCGATCCGTTGATCGAGCTGCGTGACGTCAATAAGTTCTACGGAAAGTTGCACGTACTGCAGGACATCAATCTCACCGTCGGCCGCGGGGAGGTGGTGGTGGTCATCGGCCCCTCCGGCTCCGGGAAGTCAACCCTCTGCCGGACCATCAACCGGCTTGAGACGATCGAGTCCGGCCACATCTCCATCGACGGCAGACCCCTTCCCGAGGAGGGCAAGGGTCTGGCGCAGCTGAGGGCCGAAGTCGGCATGGTCTTCCAGTCGTTCAATCTGTTCGCGCACAAGACCGTGCTGGCCAACGTCTCGCTGGCACAGCTGAAGGTCCGCAAGCGGAAGAAGGGCGAGGCGGACCGGCGGTCCCGGGAGCTTCTGGAGCGTGTGGGGCTCGTCGGCCAGGCCGACAAGTTCCCCGCTCAGCTCTCCGGCGGCCAGCAGCAGCGCGTGGCCATCGCCCGCGCCCTCGCCATGGACCCCAAGGCGCTCCTGTTCGACGAGCCCACCTCGGCCCTCGACCCGGAGATGATCAATGAGGTGCTGGAGGTGATGCAGCAGCTGGCCCGCGAGGGGATGACCATGGTCGTCGTCACCCACGAGATGGGCTTCGCCCGCTCCGCGGCCAACCGGGTCGTCTTCATGGCCGACGGCCGCATCGTCGAGGACCGCACCCCGGAGGACTTCTTCACCGCTCCCGAGAGCGACCGGGCCAAGGACTTCCTGTCCAAGATCCTCAAGCACTGACGGGAGGCCCTGTGTTGCGTACGAGAAAAGTACTGGCCGCCTGTGCCGGCCTCCTGCTGGCCGTCCTCGCCGCGGCCTGCGGCAAGGACGGCAGCCCTCCGGTGAAGGGACCGCAGCCCGAGGCGCTGCCGGTCTACAAGGTGGACACGTCCTTCCGCCTGCCTGACTCCAAGACCTGGACCAACGCGAAGAAGCGCGGATATCTGCGGGTGGGGGCCAAGGAGGATCAGCCCTATCTCGGCGAGAAGGACCCGGCCACAGGCATCTACTCCGGGTTCGACATCGAGATCGCCCGGATGATGGCCGCCTCGCTGGGCTTCGACCCGAAGACGATCAGGTTCAAGACCATCGCCTCCGCCAACCGCGAGACCGCCCTGCAGAACGGGCAGATCGACTACTACGTCGGCACCTACACCATCAACGACATGCGCAAGAAGCTCGTCGGATTCGCCGGCCCCTACTACATGGCCGGTCAGGGGCTGCTGGTCCGCACGGACGAGAACGACATCCACGGGCCGCAGGACCTGGCCGGCAAGACGGTCTGTTCGGCTGCCGGTTCGACCCCGTACCAGCGGATCGCCGCCGACTTCCCGAAGGCGAAGCTGGTCGCCTACGACACGTACTCGATCTGCGTCGACAACCTGCTGACGTACCAGGTCGACGTCGTCACCACCGACGACGCGATCCTGCTGGGATTCGCCGCGAAGGCACCGGACGAGATGAAGGTCGTGGGCAAGCCCTTCTCCGAGGAGCCGTACGGCATCGGGGTTCCGCGCAGCGACAACGTGCTGCGGTTCGCGCTCAACGACGCGCTGGAGGCCAACGAGAAGAACGGCAACTGGAAGAAGGCCTTCGAGGCGACGCTCGGGCTCTCCGGGGTGCCCGCGCCGAAGCCGCCGCCCATCGACAACTACCCGGCGACCTGAGGGGACGGCCGCGACACATGGACGTACTCACCGACAACTTCTCGCTCTACGGCAAGGGGTTCCTCGGGACCGTCGAGCTGACCTTCTACGCCTCGATCCTGGCCCTGGTCCTCGGTTTCGTCATGGCCTCCTGCCGGGTGGCGCCCGTCGGCTCGCTCCGGGTGGTCGGCACGGTCTGGGTGACCGTGCTGCGCAACACCCCGCTCACCCTGCTCTTCTTCGCCGTGCTGCTCGGCCTCCCGCGCTTCGGCCTGGTCCTGCCGTTCAACGTCTTCGCGATTCTCGCCCTCGGCTGCTACACCTCCGCGTTCATCTGCGAGGTGCTGCGCTCCGGCATCAACACCGTGCCCACAGGGCAGGGCGAGGCGGCGCGGAGCCTGGGCATGACGTTCGGCCAGACGCTCGGAAACGTGGTGCTGCCGCAGGCGTTCCGTTCGGTGATCCCACCGGTCGGTTCGACGCTCATCGCACTCGCCAAGAACTCGGCGATCGCGGGGGCGTTCAGCGTCACCGAACTGCTCGGCACCTACAAGACCCTCAACGAACTGGGCTACAGCATCATCTGGACCTTCGTCTGGATCGCGGTCGGGTACCTGATCATCACTCTGTCCATCAGCGCGATCTTCAACCTGATGGAAAAGCGCTGGGGAGTCGCCCGATGACCGCCCACTCCGCACCGAGCGCGACCGTGCTCTACGACATCCCCGGTCCGCAGACCCGCAAGCGGCACCGCGTCTACGGGATCGTCTCGACGATCCTGATCCTCGCCCTGGTCGGCTGGGTCATCTATCTGCTCTTCGACACCGACCAGTTCACCAGCGCCAAGTGGACTCCCTTCGAGTACAAGGGAATTCAGGAACTGCTGCTGCGCGGGCTCGGCAACACCCTCAAGGCGTTCGCCTACGCCGCAGTGCTCTCGCTGGCACTCGGGGCCGTACTAGCGGTGGGACGACTCTCCGACCACCGGCCGGTGCGCTGGGTGGCGACCGTCCTCGTCGAGTTCTTCCGCGCCATGCCCGTCCTGGTGATGATCTTCTTCATCTTCGTGGCGCTGAAGGTGCAGCCCCTGCCGGCTCTGGTCGCCGGACTGACGCTGTACAACGGCTCGGTGCTCGCCGAGGTGTTCCGTACGGGCATCAAATCGGTGGAGCGCGGTCAGGGCGAGGCGGCGTTCGCCCTGGGCATGCGCAAGACACAGGTCACGACCTTCGTCCTGGCCCCGCAGGCGGTGCGTGCGATGCTGCCCACCATCATCAGCCAACTGGTGGTGGCGCTGAAGGACACCTCGCTGGGATACCTGATCACCTACGAGGAGTTCCTCCACGCGGGGAAGCTCATCGCGTCCAACCTCGACTACGATCTGCCCTTCATCCCCGTGGTGATGGTGATCTCGCCGATCTACATCGGGATGTGCATGCTGCTCTCCTGGTTCGCCACCTGGGTGGCGAAGCGGCAGCGGCGCAACCCGAAGACGGAAGCGACGGGCGTCGCTCCGGCCGAACCGGGGGCGCTGATGCCGGGAGCGCAGTAGCCGGGACCTGCCGTGGGGCAGACCCGGGGAGCGGTACCCGTCCGGCAGCAGCCGGTGATCACTTCGCGCGCACGGCACGGACGCCGACGAGGGTCCGTGCCGGGCGGGGAGAAGGTCAGCTGCGTGCCGGGCGTTGCCGTCAGCCGAGAGCGCTCCTGGTCCGCCAGTCGGCCCAGGAGACGTTCCACGCCCCGTAGCCGTTGCCCTCCGCGACCGTGCCCTTGGCGTCCGCGCCGGTGATCTCGAACGGGTCGCCGACGTGGGCCTGGCGGTAGAGGGAAGCGGCGTCGGCGTCGCTCATCCCGACACAGCCGGAACTGTGGTTCGCCACTCCGAAGTACGCGGCGTTCCACGGTGCGGCATGGGCGTACATGCCCGACCACGTCAGCCGCATCGAGAAGTCGACCATCTTGTCGTAGAGGTCGCCGAGGCCCACCGTCTCGGAGCGCATGTTGATCGTGCCCTCCTTCGCCATCAGCACGGCCGTGCCCCGCCAGGACGCCCTGTCGCCACCCGGTGTCCCGGCGGACATGGGCACGTCCATGACCGTCCTGCCGTCCCGCTTCAGCGCCAGCCGGTGACGGTCCAGGTCGACCTTGACCACCTGGCTGCTGCCGACGGTGAACGTCGTCGCGTAGTCACGTACGAACCAGCCGCCCGACGGACCCGAGTCGACGCCGTTGAGATCGGCGTCGAGCGTGATGCGGGTGCCGGACTTCCAGTACTCCTTGGGCCGCCAGTCCACGCGGTCCCGGCCCGAGTAGTCCTGCAGCCACCCCCAGGAGCCCTCGGTGTTGTTCGAGGTCGAGACCTTGAGCGCCTTCTCGACCGCTGCCCTGTTCTTCACGGGGTGGTCGAACACGATGGACAGCGGCTGGGCGATGCCGACCGTGGTGTTCTTGCCGGGAGCCAGCGTCAGCTTGTTCACCCGGCCGGCCGCCGCGGTGGTGAAGCCCGCCGTGTCACTGCCACCGCCGGTGTCCTTCGCCTCGACGCGGTACGTGGTGCCGGGCGCGGCCACACGGTCGGACGTCCAGGTCCTGCCGTCGGTGGACAGGCGGCCGGTGAGGGCCTCGCCCCCGTCGGCCGAGACCGTGACGGCACGCAGCTTCCCGGCGGCCAGCGTCACCGTCACCGGCTTGCCCGCAGCGGCTGCGGTGCCGTTGAGGTTCACCGAGATCCGGGTGTCCGCAGCCGGCGACGGGCCGGCGTCCTGCTCCCGGTCCGCGTCATGGCCCGAGGCCGCGGCGCCGCCGGAGCAGGCCGTGAGCGTGAAGCCGAGCAACGCGGTGCCGGCGATCAGGGCGAGCCGGGCAGGACGGGCGGGCGGCGCGTTCCGGACGGTGCCCCGAAGGGCGGATATGAGAGGGACGGGGATCAACGGAAAAACCTCCTGGGCCTTGCTCTGTCGTCTGTGGAGAGGCATTCACCGGAGCCTAAGTTCCGTAAATCCACGGAAAAGCGGGAATGCGGTGTGTGACAAGGAACGCAGCGCAACGGTCATCGTCCGGTCACATCCGGCGCGCAGCCCGGTCATGGTCCGCTGTGAGCATCCTGTGCAGCCCCGCAGAGCAGACCGCGGGGCCCACGAGGGAGGGCCACGGACATGTCAGCGCTGCTCGCGACCGGAGAACGCAGCCGTGATCAGGAACTACGGATACGCGGACTCACTCCCGCCGAGCACCGGGCACACGTGGCCACGCATGCGGACGCGAGCTTTCTCCAGTACCCGTCCTGGGCCGGTGTGAAAGACCAGTGGACGTCGGAAGCGGTCGGCTGGCTGAACGACCATGGTGAATTGGCAGGCAGTGCGCTGATTCTCTACCGGCAATTCCCGGGCACCCGAAAGTACTTCGCCTATATACCCGAAGGGCCGGTGGCGGACTGGGCCGATCCCGGAATCGACCGCTGGCTCCGGCCGCTCATGGCCCATCTGCGCGGCGCGGGGGCGTTCGCCGTACGCATCGGGCCGTCCCCGGCCTACCGCCGCTGGGACACCGCCCGGCTCAAGGCCGCCACCGGCCCCGGCCGCACCGTGGGCGACGTACTGGCGAGCGAGGTCGACCCGCTCGGCGCGGCCGTGGCCGACCGGCTCCGGGCCCGCGGCTGGCGGCGCTGCGGCGGGGACGGAGACGACGCGGACGCCCAGCCCCGCTACGTCTTCCGGGTGCCCCTCACCGGACGGTCCCCCGACGATCTGTGGTCCGGGCTCAACCAGGAGTGGCGCCGCAACGTCCGCAGGGCCGGCCGGGCCGGGGTGCGCATAGTCACCGGCAGCGCGGCCGAACTGCCCGATTTCCACCGCCTGTTGCGGATCACCGAAGAGCGCGACGGCTTCCGGCTCGGCCGCTCACTGGCCTACTACCAGCGCCAGTACGCCGTCCTCAACGCCGAACAGCCCGGCCGCATGAAGCTCTGCCTCGCCGTGCACCAGGGCGAGATCCTCGCCGCCCACACGATGATCAGCACAGGGCGCCGGGTCTGGTACCAGACGGGCGCGTCCGCCGACCACCGCCGCGAGGTCCGCCCCAGCAACGCCCTCCAGTGGCAGATGCTCCTCGACGCCCAGGCCCAGGGCGCGGAGGTGTACGACATGCGCGGGGTATCCTCCACCCTCGATCCCGACGACCGCCCCTTCGGGCTGCTGCGCTGGAAGTTCGGCACCGGAGGACAGGTCGTGGAGACCCTCGGAGAGTGGGAGACATCGGTGGGCGGAGCCGCCAACAAGACGCTGTACCGGGCGTTCCAGGCCTACCTGGCGCACCGGTGACGGCCGCGGACGCGACCACCGGCACGGTCGCCCCCGAACAGCGCGAACGGCACGGCTCCACCTCGGTGCTGCGCAGCGGCGCCGTCATGGCCGCCGGGTCCGTCGTCTCACGGGCGACGGGGTTCATACGCTCGGCGGTCGTCGTCGCCGCCCTCGGCACCGGACTGCGGGCCGACGGCTACACGGTCGCCAACACCGTCCCCAACATCCTCTACATGCTGCTGATCGGCGGCGCACTCAACGCCGTCTTCGTCCCCGAACTCGTCCGGGCCGCCCGGGAGCACACCGACGGCGGGGCCGCCTACACCGATCGTCTCCTCACCCTCTGCACGGTCGGGCTGCTCGCCCTCACCGCGCTCGCCGTCGTCGGCGCCCCGCTGATCATCTCGGTGTACGCGCCCACCTACGACGACGGACAGGCCGAACTCACCATCGCGCTGGCCCGCTACTGTCTGCCGCAGATCCTCTTCTACGGGCTCTTCACCCTCCTCGGACAGGTACTCAACGCCCGTAACCGGTTCGGGGCGATGATGTGGACCCCCGTCCTCAACAACCTCGTGATCATCGCGGTGTTCGGGCTGTACCTCTGGACGGCGGTGGGCTCGGACGGCGAACTCACCTCCGCCCAGGCGCAGTGGCTCGGCTGGGGGACCACCGCCGGGATCGCCGTTCAGACCCTCGCCCTGGTGCCGGCACTGCGCGCCGCGAGGTTCCGCTGGCGGCCGCGGTTCGACTGGCGCGGCAGCGGACTCACCCGTCCCCTGCGGGCGGCCGGCTGGCTCGTCATGCTCGTGCTCACCAACCAGGCCGCCTACTGGGTGGTGACCCGGCTCTCCACCGCCACCGGGCAGCACGCGGCGGACCAGAACCTGGCGGGCGGCGCCGGTTACACCGCGTACAGCTATGCCTTCCAGCTGTGGGTGGTGCCGCAGGGCATCGTGACCGTCAGCCTCGTCACCGCACTGATGCCGCGGATGAGCCGGGCGGCCGCCGACGGCGATCTGCCGGGGGTGCGGCGCGACATCTCGTACGCGCTGCGGACCTCCGCCGCCGTGGTGATCCCGGCCTCCGCCGCCCTGTTGGCGCTCGCCCCGTGGGTGATGGGATCGGTCTTCGGATACGGACGCACCGGCCCGGCTGACATCACCGTCATGGCCGGCATGATGGCCGCCTTCGCACCGGGACTCATCGCCTACTCCGGGCAGTACGTCCTCTCCCGGGGCTTCTACGCGATGAGCGACACCCGCACCCCCTTCCTCCTCAACCTGGTCATCGCCGCGCTCAACGCCGGCCTCTCGGTCGCCGCCTATCTGCTGCTGCCCGCGCGCTGGGCGGTGACGGGGATGGCGGGCGCGTACTCCGTGGCCCTGTTCGCCGGTTTCACCGTCACCGCGTACGTGCTGCACCGCAGGGTCTCCGCATTCGGGGCGCAGAGGCCTTCGCTGCTGCGCTCGCCGGGGGTGGGGGCACATGCCCGGCTGGTGGCCGCGTGCGTGCCCGCGGGGCTGCTGGCGTACGCGGCGGCCCGCGCCGTCGACACGGACGGGCCGGGACTCGGGGACTTCGCCGCGGCCGGGACCGGAGTGCTCGTCCTCTTCCTGGTCGTGGCACTGCTCGCCCGCCCACTGCGGCTCACCGAGGTCGCCACCGCGCTGGCCGCCGTCCGGAGCAGGCTGCGGCGCACCTGAGGCGGAACGGCCCCGCCCGATCGCACCGCGGAACGGGCCGGGGCGCACACATACGCGCAAATCCGCCCGCTCACACTTCCGAATCCACTCCTTGACCGCTGGGATACTGACGCCATGCCTCGCGTGCTGCTGATCGGAGACGACGCCTGGCGATCACGCGGGAGAACGTCCGGCTGCACGGCGGCACGGTCCATGCCGCGAACGGATCGGCCGGCGGCGCGGTGTTCACCGTCGAAGTGCCGTTGGAGGGGCGGTGAGGAGCGGGCGCGCGCGCTGCTGGCCGCCGGATGCGGTATCCGGGCGACGGAGGTCGTCGAGGCCGGCGAACCGGCGCTCGTGCAGGTCGCGCCCGCCGGACAGATGGGCACGGTCCTGTACTTCGTGTCCTCGTCGACGGCGGCCCGGCTGATGCCGGTCGTGCGTTACGCCGAGCCGTCGGGGGAAGACAGCGGCGGGTCGGTTTCCGGCTCGGCCGGCCCGCCTGCCGGAGCAGCCAGAACCCTCAAACTGCTCTTCGCCGGTCCCTCCCGGGCGGAGCGGGACGCGGGCCTTCGTTCCGAACTCCCCGACGGACGGGTGGAGCTGAGCGTCGAGCTGAGTGCGCAGGGGGTACAGGTCAGGATGGACGCACGGGTCACCGGAATGTCCGAACCCGCGCGCCAGCAGCTCATCTGCACCGCCGCGCGGGCCCGCACCGCAGACCGGAGCGAGGCGGTGACGGTGACCGGCTCCGACGGCGTCATCGGGCCGGCCCACTGCTCCGTCTGACGGCGCGCGGGCCCACTTCCCGCGTCGGTGTCGACCTTCACGCCGGGCGGCAGCAGCGACTGCGGGTTGGCGGCCGTCCGGCGGTTCGCAGACGCGTTCCAAGGGGCCAACCTTGAACTCGGGTGCCATGACGTCACTATCCACCGCGGGTTGTGGCCCGGCCGACGGTCGCCACGCGTCCGCGTCGATCGTCTTCTCATCGGCATCTTGACCGATCCGCCTCCGGTCGGAAACGGTGTCTCCTGGAGCGGAACGCTTCTCGGTTGGCCGGCCGCCGGTCCGATAGCGGGGAGAGGTTGTCTGTGGGCAGGGAAGCGGACATCGTGGTGGTCGGTGCGGGCCCCGGTGGGATCGCGTGTGCGATCGCGGCGGCCGAGGGCGGATCGCGCGTCGTACTCCTGGAGAAGACCGCCGACATCGGCGGGGCCCTGCCGTGGTCGGGCGGCCATCTCTCGGCCGGGGGCTTCTCGCTCCAGCGTGCGCGGGGTATCGAGGACGATCCCGAGCAGCACTGGCAGGACATCGCCAGGATCAGCGACGGAACCGGGCGCGAGGACCTGACCCGGCTGTCGCTCGCGGAGCAGCCGTCCGTGCTGGAGTGGCTGCTCGACGCGGGTTTCGCCGTCGACCCGACGACGCCGCGCATCGTCCACGGACACGAGCAGTACCTCGTCCCGCGTACGGTTCACGCGCTCGAAGTGCCAGGTGGGCCGGCCCTGTTGACGGTGCTGCGACGGCTGCTCGCCCCGCACCTCGCCTCCGGGGCCGTCCGGCTCCACTGCAGGGCCCGGGTGGCGGAGCTCTGTGCTGCCCCGGACGGCCGGGTGGCCGGGGTGCGGACCGAGGACGGCCGGATCTTCGGCGCGCCGGCCGTCGTCCTCGCGACGGGAGGATTCGGCCATGACCCGGAACTCTTCGCCGAGTTGGACAACGCTCCGCTGACCACGTCGGCGGCGCCGACCGCGACCGGTGACGGGATCCGTCTGGGCCGCTCGGTGGGGGCCGGTATCCAGGGCCGGGGGAAGTACCTGCCGACCTTCGGCGGCCTGCCGCCCGAGCCCGGAACGCTCCGTGTGGACTGGGTGCACCGCCCTCAGCTCGTCGCCCCCGAACGGCCGCCGTGGGAGGTGTACGTGGATGTGCACGGGCGGCGCTGGGCCGCGGAGGACGATCCGTCCATCGACCGCAAGGAGCGCGCGCTGGCCCGTCTGGACGGGATGACCTTCTGGACGGTCTTCGATGCCCGGGCGCTGCGTACGTCTCGGCCCATGGTGCACGGCTGGACCCCGGAGGAGTTCGACGCGGTCTGCGGCCGGCGCCCCGGCCTGCACCGTGCGCCGGATGTCCCCGGCCTCGCCCGCCTGGCCGGCATCGCACCGGGCGGCCTGGCCGGGCAGGTGGCCCGCTACAACGGTTTCGTCGCAGCCGGGCGTGACCCGGAATTCGGCCGGACCCACCTGCCCGCGCCTCTGGTGGAGCCGCCGTTCTACGCGGTGGAGAACCGGCCGGTCACTGTCATCACCTTCGCGGGACTGGACGTCGACACCCGCCTGCGGGTGCTCCGTGAGGACGGTCGTGCGCTTTTGGGTCTCTACGCGGTGGGCGAGGTCATCGGGTCGGCGGCGGTCAACGGCAACTCCTTCTGTTCCGGGATGTGCCTCACTCCCGCCATGGCCTTCGGTCGCATCCTCGGACGTGCGCTGGCGGGCCGGCCCGCCACCCCGGGGCCGGCGGCTTGAGACCCGGCGGGGTCCGGCCGCCGGCGGTGGTCTCACGAGTGCTGGAACGTGAACCCGGCCCGGCGCAGCAGTGCCGAGGAGATCGGGTGCGCCGGAGTGCGGATCTGCTCCCCGAAGGTGAGCGGGGGAAGGCCTGCGGCCGCGCACACCTTGCCGAAGGACTCGGCGTTGGTGGGCGGCACCGTGGTGTCGGGCACGGCGTTGTAGAGGCCGATCAGTTGCTCGGTCAGGACGAAGGCGAGCGCGCCCGCGGCGTCCTGGTGGTCGATGCGGTGGCGCAGGGCTCCGGCCGCGAACGGGACGGTGCCACCGAGGTGTTCGTGGGCAAGTCTCACCCGCGCGGTGTCGTCCAGGTCTCCGGGATGCCCGGTGACGTCGGGGAGCCGTACGACCGCGCCACCGGGCAGCGCCAGCACGGCGGCCTCGGCCGCCCGGAAACTCCGCGGGGATACGTCCTCGCTCGTGGTCGGCGCCGTGTTCTCGTCGACGACCGGGCCGGCGGCGTCGCCGTAGACGGAGACCGACCCGGCCATCACCACCCGGGGGTGGGCCGTCGCGGCCGCCCATGCGGTCGCGACCAGCGCGTCGGCGTACTCGGCTGCCCGGGCGGCCGGGTCCAGGGCCCGTCGCAGCCGGGGGCTGACCGTGAGGACCAGCCCGTCCGCCCCCTCGGCGACCCGCCGGATCGCCTCGGTGTCCCGGCCGGAGAGCACCACCGCCTCACCGCACACCTCGGCCACCTCCGCCCGTCGCTCCTCGGAGGTGGTGGTGCCCACCACCTCGTGCCCGTCCGCGCGCAGCAGCCGCGCGACGCCCCCGCCGACATTGCCGCAGCCGATCACGACATAGCGCACCCGACACACCTCCAAAAGGAAACAGTGTTCCACTGTGGCGTACGGGACGTCGACGCGCCAGTGCCGGAGTGCTGTTGACCGAGACGTCGGTCCTGTGCCGCCGGGGTGCACGATGCGTATTCACGTTTCCTGTAGGGAAACAGTGTTGACGTGAGTGGAACCATGGCAGTAGACAGGAGAGGTGCTCATCTCCGATCACCGCTGGGCCCGCGGAGGACGTCGTCATGCCTGATGCACCATCCTTGCCCGACCCGGTCCGGCGGATCATGGCCGGCGGTGTCACCGTCACGATGGCGGACGGCGTGCGCGATCGCGCCCTCGACTCCGCCGGCCGGACCGCGGTCGTCGACGGGGAACGCACTCTGACCTTCGCCGCGGTCCACGCGCGGTCGAACCGGCTCGCCCAGGCGCTGCTCGGTGCCGGCCTGGTACCGGGCGATCCGGTCGCGGTCCTGCTGGGTAACCGCCTGGAGTACCCCGAGGTGGCCGCCGCCCTGGCCAAGGCCGGACTGCCGATGGTGCCCCTGGGTATCCGTCAGACCGGCCCCGAGGCCGCCTGGATCGTCGGGCACAGCGGGGCGCGCGCCCTGATCGTCCAGGGCGAGCGGGCCGAGGAAGTGCTCGACGCCCTTTCGGCGAGCGCCGACCGGATCGCCCTGGTGCTCACTGTGGGCGCGCCCGGCCCCGGGCGTGCGTACGAGGAGGCGCTCGCCACCGCACCCGACCGTGACCCGCTGGTGCGGGTCGGCGGCGAAGACGTCTTCTGTATCCAGTACACCTCCGGGACCACCGGCCGTCCCAAGGGCGCGCTGCTCACCCATCGGGGCCGGGCACTGACCGCGCTGCTCTCGGCGCACGAGTGGGGGCTGGGGGCCGGCCGGACGAGCCTGGCGGTCGCTCCGATGAGCCATGGGGCGGGGTTCATGTTCGGCTTCGCGCCGGTCCTGACCGGTGGCACCGTCGTGATGCTGCCCCGCTGGGACCCCGCCCGCATGCTCTCCCTGGCCGAGGAGCACCGGGTCCAGTCCGTGTTCCTCGTGCCGACCCATGCGCAGACCCTTCGGGCGCTGGGCGAGGACGCACCTGCCCGGCACCGTCTCGACGCCCTGGACACGCTGTACTTCAACGCCGCAGCTCTGCCGGTCCAGTTGAAGGAGTGGGTGCTGGACGCGTTTCCGCTCTGCGGGGTGCATGAACTGTACGGATCGACCGAGGGCGGCGTGGTCACCGACCTGCGTCCGGTGGACGCCCGTCGCAAGGCCGGTTCGGTCGGGCGGGCCTGGTATCTGACCGAGGTCCGCGTGGTCGACGACGAAGGCCGCGCCGTGGCGCCCGGCGAGCCCGGCGAACTGTTCAGCAAGTCCCCCTTCCTGATGGCCGGATACCTCGACGACCCCGAGGCGACCGCCACCTGTACCGCCCCGGACGGCGCGCTGTCGGTGGGCGACGTCGCCACCATGGACGACGAGGGGTACGTGACCATCGTCGACCGCAAGAAGGACCTGATCGTCTCAGGCGGGCTCAATGTCTACCCGCGCGAGGTGGAGGAGGCGCTCCTGCACCACCCGGCCGTGGCCGAGTGCGCGGTGGCGGGAACGGCCGACCAGGTGTGGGGCGAACGGGTCACGGCCTTCGTGGTGTGGGCGCCCGGCGCCGTCCCGGCCGCAGTCGAGGACCTCGCGGACTTCCTGCGTCCCCGACTGGCCGGATACAAGCTGCCGCGTCGGCTGGAGGCCGTGGACCGGCTCCCGCGCAACTCGGCGGGCAAGGTGCTCAAACGCGAACTCCGCGACGGGGCAGCCCCGTCGCGGCCGCAACAAGATCCCAGTACGGCATGAGAAGCGAAAGGCGGTGGCGCGGTGCGCCCGCATGTGGAACTCATCCATGAGGACGACTACGTATGGCACGTGGCCGAATTGCCGGGAGGTACGGGCGAGGTGCGCGAGCGACGGCTCAGCACCGACGAGGAGGACGGCTCCAGCGCGCTCTCCCTCGAGTTCGACACCGACTGGTCGCGAGGAGCGGGTGTGCCCGCCGCCGACACCGAGTTCTTCGTCGTGTCGGGCCGGCTGACCTACGGCGACACCCCGCTGGGGCCGGGAGGGTACGTCCAGGTGCCCACCGGGGTGCCGATGGAAGCCGTGTCGATCGACGCGGGCAGCCGGGTGCTGCACTGGCGCGAGTACGGCCCCGCCGACTTCGCCCTGGACGGTGAGCGTGCGGTGGAGACCGACGGTGAGGTCACCGTGCGGGACCCTGAGGACATGGAGTGGGTGGCCGCCCCGACCGTGGGGCCCATCTCGCCGCTGTACATCAAGCTGCTGCACCGTGACGAGAAGACCGGCTTCTACACCCGGCTGATCCTCGCTCCCAAGGGCTGGACGGATCACCGCCTGGCCCACCACCCCTGCTACGAGGAGTTCTACACACTCGCCGGGCGGATGACCTACAACTTCGGCGACATCGACCCGGGCACCTACTGTTTCCGCCCGCCGTTCGTCAAGCACGGCCACTTCGTCGCGGAGGAGGACACCACGTGGATCATCCGCTCGGACGGTGAACTCATCAACTGGTACACCACCGAGGAGTGGATCAACTGGGGCGGTGAGGCGGAGAACTACGAGCCCCACCAGGCACCGCAGCCCTCCACCATGCCGCTGCGTTCCCGCTCCCGGGGTGAGTGGACCCGCGACGGCATGTGACGGACCCTCCGGCGGGGCGGATCGCGGTGACGCGGCCGGCCCCGCCGGATGTTGTACGTTCCGGCTGATGACCGCACAACGAACGCCCCTGCCCAGACCGGCTGTTGTGCCGGTCCGGGCAGGGGCGTCGACCGTGTCGGTCTGCCGGGTCAGCGGGAGAGGTACCGGCCCTGCGGCGCCCCGGTGACCTCGCCGTCGCGGTAGGCGATCTGCCCGCGCAGCACCGTCGCGGTCGGCCAGCCGCGCACGGTGCGCCCGTCGAAGGGGCAGTGGTCCTGGCCCGACAGCAACAGCTCCGGTGTGACGGTGTGCTCGGCGTCCAGGTCCACGACGACCAGGTCCGCGTCGTGCCCCACCATCAACGAGCCCTTGCGGCCGGCCAGGCCGTAGGCGGCGGCCGGCGAGGCCGAGGCCAGCTCGGCTATCCGGCGCAGCGGCACGCCCCGCCGGTGGTAACCCTCCGACAGCAGCAGGGGGTAGAGCAGGGCGGTCCCGCCGAACCCCGGCAGGGCGGGCCACAGCGCGTCGCCCTTGCTCTCCTCCATGCAGCACGCGTGGTCGGAGGCCACCCAGTCGACCGTGCCGTCCGCGACACCCGCCCACAGCGCCTCGTTGTCCGCGGACGTACGGATCGGTGGATTCACCTTGCCGCCGAGACCGGCGCCGGCCGCATCCAGACTTTCGTGGTCCAGGCACAGATGATGGAGGGTCACCTCCGCCCGGATGTCCGTTCCGGGTGCGGCGGCGCGGGCCGCACGTGCCGCGTCGAGCGCCTCCCCACTGGACAGGTGCAGCAGGTTGACCGGGCAGCCGGTGGCGTGGGCGAGTGTGGCCGCCTCTCCGATGGCCACGCGCTCGGTGAGTGGCGGACGGGCCTCACTGTAGGCGCGCAGCGTCTGCGGATCGCCCGCCGCGCGGACCCGGTCGATGAACAGCCGCATGAGCTCGGCCTGTTCGCAGTGGAGCGAGAGCGAGACCCGGCCGTCCGGACGGGCGGCGTCGGCCGCCGCGACCGCCTCCATCAGCTGGTAGAGGTGGCCGAGGTCGTACTCCTCTCCCTCGCCGGTCATCCGGAAGCCGGGGGCGTCGCGGGAGTCGGCGGAGAGGTTGAACCCCTTGTAGAACATGTAGTACTTGAAAGAGCTCACCCCTGCGTCGGCCACCAGCGCCGGGATCTCGCCCGTCTGGGCGGTGTCCATGGGGGCGAGGTGGAAGCCGTAGTCGGTGTGCGCCCGGCCCTCCACCGCCTTGAGGACCTCGGGCAGGATGTCCGCGTACGGCCCGGTCCGGTTGAGGTAGTGCTCCCCGGTGCGGAAGTACGACAGCACGCTGGTGACGCCGCCGACCAGCGAGGAGCGTGTCTCCTCCGCGGCGTCGACGCCCAGCTGCCGGTAGATGCCTAGGTGGAAGTGGGCGTCCACGGCGCCCGGGAACACCATCTTGCCCTGTGCGTCCAGCACTTCCTCGGCGTCCGATGCGGGGAGGTCGTCGCCGATCGCGGCCACCACCCCGTCCCGGACCGCGAGGTCGGCGCGGATCTCGCCGGTCCATGGCTGGACCAGCGTGCCGTTCTTCACGAGCAGGTCGTAGCGTGCCAAGTCCTCTGCCGCCTTCCGGTCCCGGATCCCCTGGGGGAAACATCGTTTCTCTTCTGTGCGAGCGTGCCGCATGCTAGCTTTTGGTAACGCTGTTCCGCAAGGAGAAACAGGCTTGACTGAAAAGGTGTGAGCCGCTGTGCCGTCCCGCATCCCTTCCGGAGCCGGCCCCGTGCCCCCTCCGGGTCCGCTCGCCGGACTGACCGTGCTCGACTGCGCCACCTTGTTCGCCGGACCGCTCGCCGCCACCCTCCTGGGCGATTACGGGGCCGACGTCATCAAGATCGAACACCCACGGCGCCCCGACCCTGCCCGCACCCACGGCCCCGCCCGCAACGGCACCGGTCTGTGGTGGAAGATGCTCGGCCGTAACAAGCACACCGCCACCCTCGACCTCTCCCGGCCGGCGGGCGCCGCACTCCTGCTGCGCCTCGTCGAGCAGGCGGACGTCCTGATCGAGAACTTCCGCCCCGGCACGCTGGAGCGGTGGGGCCTCGCCCCCGAGCGGCTGCACGAGGTCAACCCCGGCCTCGTGATCGCCCGGGTCACCGGCTTCGGCCAGTTCGGTCCGTACGCGCGCCGGCCCGGCTTCGGCACCCTCGCCGAGTCGATGAGCGGCTTCGCCGCCGTGACCGGGGAACCCGGCGGGCCGCCCACCCTGCCTCCGTTCGGCCTGGCCGACGGCATCGCCGCCCTGGTCGCCGCGTCAGCCGTCCAGACGGCGCTGCTGCACCGGACGCTCCAGGGCGGCCAGGGGCAGGTCGTCGACCTCGCCATCATCGAACCGCTGCTGACGCTGCTCGGCCCCCAGGCATCCGCGTACGACCAGCTCGGCACCGTACCGACCCGCACCGGCAACCGATCCGCCAACAACGCCCCGCGCAACACCTACCGCACCCGCGACGACCGCTGGGTGGCCGTCTCCACCTCCGCGCAGTCCATCGCCGAACGGGTACTGCGCCTCGTCGGCCACCCCGAGGTCATCGACGAACCCTGGTTCGCCGGCGGTTCCGGCCGAGCCGCCCACGCCGACCTTCTCGACGCCCACGTCGGGGGCTGGATCGCCGCGCGTGACCTGGACGACGTCATGGCCGCCTTCACCGAGGCCGAAGCGGCGGTCTGCCCGGTCTACGACATCCGTGACGTGTTCGCCGACCCGCAGTACCGGGCGCTGGACTCCATCACCACCGTCCAGGACCCCGAACTCGGCCCGCTGCGCATGCAGAACGTCCTCTTCCGGCTCTCCGCCACCCCTGGCTCGATCCGCTGGACCGGACGCCCGCACGGCGCCGACAACGAAGCCGTGTACGGCGGACGGCTGGGCCTGACGGCCGACGAACTCAAGGTGCTCATCGACGAGGGAGCCGTATGAGCGGCTCCGAGTGAGCGGCTCCGTATGAGCGGCTCCGTATGACAACACTTCGCCAAGCCACCCGCGTACACGGTCCCGCCCACGCACCCACCGAGAAGCCCGATGAAGGGAACTCCATGTCCGGCGCCCCCGGCGTCCTGCCCACACCGCTCTGGCACGCCCTCGCAGGAGCGCGCGTCGTCGACCTCGCGCAGCCGATGCGGCGCGGCATGCCCCAGTCGCCCAACCACCCGCCTTTCCGCCTCCTGCTGGAGCGCCGCCACGGCGACATGGTGCGTGAGGACGGCGGTTCGGCGGCCAACGAGATCGTCATCACCGGCGGACACGTAGGCACCCATGTCGACGCGCTCGCCCATGTCTCCCACGACGGACTGCTGTACGGGGGGCTCGCGGCCGCCGAGCAGCAGAGCCACGAAGGCTTCGCCCGCCTCGGTATCGACGAGTTCACCCCGTACGTCGGCCGGTGCGTCCTGCTGGACGTCGCCCGGCTGCACGGGGTGCCCGTGCTGCCCGCCGGGTACGAGATAACCCCGGACGACCTCGCCGCCGCCGAAAGCGCCGCGGGCGTCACCGTCGCCGCCGGCGAGGCCGTCCTGATCGGCACCGGCTGGTCGCGGCACTGGGCGGACACGGCGGTCTTCACCGGCCAGACCGGCGGTGCCCCCGGGCCCGGCGCGGCGGCGGGGGAGTGGCTGGCCGCCCGCCGCCCCGCCCTCGTCGGCGGTGAGACCATCGCGTTCGAGCACATCGCGCCCGGCCGGGGTCACGCCACGCTGCCGGTGCACCGCACGCTGCTGGTGGAGTCCGGGATCAACATCGTGGAGACGATGCGGCTCGACGCGCTCGCCGCCACGGGCGCCGCCGAGTTCCTGCTCGTCCTCGCCCCGCTGCCGTTCGTCGGCGCGACCGGCGCCCCCGCCCGCCCGCTCGCCCTGCTCCCCGAGGACGCTGCCGAGTGAACGCCACCAGCGCACTGACCACACCCCCCGGCCTGGCCGCCCGACTGGCCGTGTTCGCCGCCGGCTGCCGGGACGGTGTGCCCGAGGAGGTCACCGCCGACGCCACCGGTCGCATCCTCGACTTCCTCGGCAACTGCCTCGCCGCCCTCGGCCCGGACACCGGCGAGAGAGACGAAGCGGCACCTCACCGGGCCGCTCTGCGCACCGCCCGGCGGTCCGGCGGACACCCCGAGGCCGGCGTCATCGGTACCGGCGACCGGTTCCCGGCCGACCGGGCCGCACTGGTCAACGGGACCCTCGCACACGCCCTCGACTTCGACGACACGCATCTGCCCTCCGTCCTGCACCCCACGGCCGCCGTACTGCCCGCTGCCCTGGCCGTCGCCGAGGCGGAGGGAGCGGACGGCGCCGCCCTCACCGCCGCGCTCGCGGCCGGCGGCGAGATCTGCGTACGGCTCGGCATGGCGTCCTACGATCCGGCGCTGCGCAACTCGGTGTTCTTCGAACGCGGGCTGCACGCCACCTCGATCTGCGGGACCGTCGGGGCCGCCGTGGCCTCCGCCATGCTGCTCGGCCTCTCCGCCGAGGGCATCGCCGATGCCATCGGCATCGCCTGCTCCATGGGGGCCGGGGTGATCGAGGCGAACCGGACGGGCGGCAGCGTCAAGCGCGTGCACTGCGGCTGGGCGGCCCACTGCGGCGTCACCGCCGCACAGCTCGCCGCCGAAGGTGTCACCGGCCCGCCCACCGTCATCGAGGGGCGCTTCGGCTTCCTCGCTGCCTTCCTCGGCGACCAGTGGCACGCCGAGCCCCTCACCGAGGGCCTCGACGCGATGCACGACACCGCCAACTGGCAGTACCTGCGCACCGTCTACAAGCCCTACCCGTCCAACCACTTCACCCATCCCGGCATCGACTGCGCCCTCGCCCTGCGGGCCCGCGGCCTGGACCCGGACACCATCGCCACCGCCGAACTCGGCGTCGCCGGTGCGCCCCGCCGCACCATCGGCGAACCGCGCGAGGAGAAGGCCCGCCCCCGCACCCCGTACCACGCCAAGTTCTCCGGCCCGTACACCGTCGCGGCCGCCCTGCTCGCCGGTGAGAACTCCGGACTTGGCCTGCACCTCGCCGACTTCAGCCCCGGCGCGTTCGAGGACCCGCGGCGCCGGGCGCTTGCCGCGCGCGTCGAGGTCGTCCGGGACGCCGTGTGCGACGACGAGTTCCCGCACGCCTTCAGCGCCGTCCTGCGGGTCACCACCCAGGACGGCACACGTTGGGAGCACCGGGTGCCCGGTTCGCGCGGAGGTCCGGCCGCCCCGCTCACCCCGGAGGAGCTGGAGACCAAGTACCGGCTGGGCGCCGAGCCGGTACTCGGGGCCGGGCGGGCACAGCAACTCGCCGCCTACGTACGTGTGTTGCCGGGGGCGGGCAAGGGGTGTGCCCGAGAGCTCGTCGACGGGTGCCGGCCGGAGGTTCCGGAGCCGCCCGAGGTTCCGGAGCCGTCGCGGGGCTGACCCGGAGGCGTCCGAGCCCCCGGGCCGGCCCCTTCAGCGGCCCGCCGCCAGGGTGCGGCGGGCCGCGCGCACCACGGCCTCGTCGATCATGCGGCCGTCCGCGCCGACGATGACGGGCCGGCCGGCGCGCAGCGCGGTGTCGAACCGGTCCACGAGGTCGCGTGCGGCGCCGAGTTCGTCCGCGGACGGAGTGAACACCTCGTGCACCACCGGGATCTGCGCCGGATGGATGCAGGCCCGGGACCGGTAGCCGAGGGCGCGCAGCGCCGTGGTGGAGCTGCGCAACGCCTCGGTGTCGCGGTAGTCGGTGCTCACCGGGCCGACCGGAGGGCCCACCCGGGCGGCCGCGCAGGCCAGTACGAGCGAGACCCGGATCGGCAGCAACTCACGCTCGTCCGGCCCGGGTTCCATGCCGATCTCGGCCCTCAGGTCGGCCTCGCCCGCCTGGAGGTGCGCCACCCTGGGGGAGGCGGCGAGCGCGGGCGCCGCCAGCACCGCCCCGGCCGACTCCAGTAGCGGCGACAGTGCGACGGCCCCCGGCGCGAGACCCAGCGCGGCCTCCCGCCCGCTCACGACCCCGTCCACGGCCGCCGCGTCGGCCGGGCTCTCGCACTTCGCGAGGCACAGGCCGTGCAGGGCGGGCGAGACGACGGCGGCGGCGTCCGCGAGGCCCATCGGACCGGGGTTGACCCGGACCCACACCTCGGTCGGCCCCCCGGGCGAGATCCCGGCGAGCCAGTCGGCGGCGGCCTTTCGCGCCGCGTTCTTGGCGTCCGGGGCGACGGCGTCCTCCAGATCGACGATCACCGCGTCCGCGCCGCGCTCCAGGGCGCGGGCCAGCATCGCCGGCCGGTCGGCCGGCACATAGAGATAGGAACGGGCCACAGGGTCACCCGATCCTGGTCGCGCCGGAGGTCAGCCGGCGGGCGATCACGGTGCGCAGGATGTCGTTGGTGCCCTCCCCGATGCTCATCAACGCCGCGTCCCGGTACAGCCGTTCCACCACGAACTCCTTCGAGTAGCCGTATCCCCCGTGCAGCCGCATGGCGTCCAGCGCCGCCGTGATCGCCGTCTCGGATGCGAACAGCTTCGCCATCCCCGACTCGGTGTCCACCCGCTCCCCGCCGTCCGCCCTGGACGCCGCCCAGTACACGAGCAGCCGCGACGCCTGGAGCCGGGTGGCGATATCGGCCAGCCGCAACTGCACGGCCTGGAAGTCATGGATCGGGCTGCCGAACGCGTGCCGTCCCGCGGTGTACGACAGCGCCGCGTCCAGTGCCGCCTGGGCGATGCCCACCGAACGCGCCGCCACGTTGATCCGGCCGGTCTCCAGCGCGGACAGTGCCTGCTGCATGCCCCGTCCCTCGGCCCCTCCCAGCAGGCAGTCCGCCGGCACTCGCAGGTCCTCCAGCAGCAGTTCGCACGTCTCGGTGCCCTTGTACCCCAGCTTGGGCAGGTCACGGGTGACGGTGAACCCCTCGGTCGCCGTGTCCACCAGCAGGATGCTCATGCCCCGGTGAGCGGGCCGGGCCTGCGGGTCCGTCTTCACCAGCACCGGCAGCACACCGGCGTGGCGGGCGTTGGTGATCCAGGTCTTGGCGCCGTTCACCACGTAGTGACCGTCTTCGAGGCGGGCGGTGGTCCGGATGCCCTGAAGATCGGTGCCGGCGTCGGGTTCCGTCAGGGCGATCCCGCTGCGGCACTCACCGGTCGCCATCCGGGGCAGCCAGCGCGTGCGCTGCTCCTCGGTGCCGTTCCGGGCGATCAGCAGACAGGCCAGGGAGTGCGAGCCGAGGATGCCGGCGATACCCATCCAGCCCCGGGAGATCTCCTCGAAGACCAGCGCGAAGGAGACCATGTCGACCTCCAGACCGCCGTAGGCCTCCGGCACGGTGAGCCCGAACAGGCCCATCGCGCGCATGGTTTCGATGATCTCGGCGGGATGCCGGCCGGACTCCTCCCACTCGGTGGCGACCGGCTCGATCTCCCGGGTGACGAAGTCGCGCAGCGTGCGACGGAACAGTTCCTGCTCAGGGCTGAGGGTGAAGTCCACGGTTCACGGCTCCGGTTCGTCGGGGGGCGCGTCGGGCGCCGGGGTGAAGGCGGGCTGGCGCCGGCCGTCGGGCAGGGGCAGCCAGACGAGGCGTACGGGCTGGTCGCAGCGGAACGAGTCGGGGTCGCCGAGCACCGGCACCAGTAGCACCGGCCCCTCGGCGAGCCGCACCCGGCCCACGGTGTAGGGCACCGCGCGGCTGTCCGGTGCGCGGTGCACGGTCGTGAACGAGTCCAGCACCGCCGCACCGCGCACCGGCACCTGGCGCAGACCGTCGATGCCGCCGCAGTGCACACACAGCACCCGCGGCGGATGCTGGTGGCCGCCGCACGCCGGGCAGTGCTGGACACTGAGCGTCCCCTCCCGCGTCGCCTGCCAGAACGCCTCGGTGACGGCGTCGGCGGGGGCGGGCAGTGGACCGGGCAGGGAGGGTGCCCCTGTCGTGCCGCTCATCGCGCGTCCTGCCGGGCGAGCACCACGGTGGCGTGGGTCGAGAGGATGCCCCCGGTTCCGTGGGCCACAGCGTTCCGAGCCCCCGGGACCTGGCGGGCCCCGCACTCCCCGCGCAACTGCCGTACCGCCTCGATCAGCAGGAACAGTCCGAACATGCCGGGATGGCCGTACGACAGCCCGCCGCCCGAGGTGTTGACCGGCAGCCCGCCGCCGGGGCCGATGCGCCCGTCGGCGACGAGCGCGCCGGCGCCCCCCGGCGGGCAGAGACCGAGGGCTTCCAGCGACAGCAGCGTCGTGATGGTGAAGGAGTCGTACACCTGGACGACGTCCATGTCGTGCGGGCCGAGGCCGGAAGCGGCCCAGGCCCGGTCCGCGGCGGCCCGCGCGCCGGTGTCCAGGAGGTCGGCGGGGCCGGCCGACCCGGCGTGGGAGGTGGCCTCGCCGTAGCCCAGCACCAGCACGCCGGGACGCGGCAGGTCGCGGGCCCGTTCGGCGGTGGTGAGGACCAGGGCGCCGCCGCCGTCGGTGACCAGGCAGCAGTCGGCGGTGGTGAGTGGACTGGACAGCATCGGCGCGGCCAGCACCTGCTCCACCGTCAGCGGTCCGGTCGTATGGCGGTATGCCTCGGGGTTGAGCAGGGCCCACGCGCGGGCGGCCACGGCCACCTCGGCCAGCACTCGTCGGTCGAGGCCGTGCACGTGCAGATAGCGCCGGGCGGCCAGCGCGTAGTGCGAGGCGGGGAAGAGCGGGCCGGCCGGCGCCTCGAACTGAGCCTCCGGCGACGCCGCGTCGTAGGGGCCGGTCAGTGAACGGCGGCGGGCCGAGCGCTGGTCGGAGCCGTACGCGATGACGACGGTGCGGCACTGCCCGGCCGCCAGCGCCTGCGCGGCCCGTGCCACGTACATCTCGAAGGCGCTGCCGCCCGCGAACGTGGAGTCGGTCCAGGCCGGCCGGATGCCGAGGTAGTCGGCGGCCTGGGTGGCGGCGAACCGGCCCGTGCCGGCCGTGGCCAGACCGTCCACGTCGGACAGGGCGAGCCCGGCATCGGCCAGTGCCCGGGTGACGCCCTGGGCGAGCAGGGCGAGGGCGGGCAGACCGGTCACGCCCAGATCGGACGTGGCCGCCCCGACGATCGCGGCTGTCACGAGGGGCCGCCGCCGACCGGAGAGGCCGGCGGCGGGGTGAGCGTCAGCGTCGCCCCGGCGGTCGCCACAGCCGTGCGGGCTCTCGGCCCCGAGACCTCGACGCGCTGCTCGACGGTCACGAGGCCGTCGTCGCCGACCGCCGTGACCCGGCCGGTGCACACCACGCTCTCCCCGGAGAACACCGGCTGTGCGAACCGGAAGTGCAGGGTGCGCAGCACACACTGCGGTCCCAGCCAGCGCTGCAGCTGTTCCGCCAGGAGAGCGCCCAGCACCTGTCCGTCGACGACCGGTGCGGGCAGCCCGCGGGCCGTCACGTACTCGGTGTCGTAGTGCAGACGGTGCCAGTCCCAGGTGGCGCCCGCGTAGGCGACCATCCGGGACAGCGGGAAGTCGCGCCGCAACGGTGGGACCACGGCACCGGGCATCAGCTGCGGGCCGGTCATCGGCTGCTCCCCTCGTCCGCGGCGGGCACGTCGTCGGCCGGGGCGAGGGCGATGTACAGCACGGTCTCCTCGTTCTCCGCCAGCAGTTCGTCGCCGGACGTGTAGGCGCAGTGCGAGCGCACCACGAGCATCGGCAGACCGTCGCCGGTGGTGCGCTCCGTGACGGAGGTGAGCGTCCAGGTGGCGGTGATCAGGTCGTCCGGCCCCACCGGCCGGTGGAACGTGTAGGAGTTGCCGCCGCGCACGGTCCGGGTGCCGGGCAGGGAGATGCCCCAGGTGTGCCCCGGGTAGCCGTCCTCGTCCGGGGGCAGGCCCGCGTACTGGTTGGTCTCGCACACCAGGGTGGGCGGGGCGATCACGTCGGGGTGGCCGTGGGCGCGCGCGTAGTCGGGGTCCAGGTGGAGCGGGTCGGCGTTTCCCGTGGCGAGCGCGAAGTAGCGGATCGCGGCCCGCCCCAGGACCTCGGGGGCTGTGTAGACGGCGGTGCGTCCGGTCAGTTGGGCGCGCAGTTCCTCGGTGAGCAGTTTGGGTGTGGTCACCTCGTACCTTCCTCTGCGGGAGCGGGCAGGACAGCTGTGGGGAACAACTCGGTGAGGAACTCACGCCGCAGCAGGGTGGCGCAGCCGACGGAGGTGACGGCGGGCCGGGACGCGGCCCCCAGGATCCGCGTACGGGCGGCGGTGACGGCGGCCCGGTCCGCGACGGCGGGCGGGCAGAGGTACTCCTCCACGGAGACCAGGTGCTCCGGACCGCCGCCGGCCGCCGCGACCACCTCCAGGACGGCGCGCAGCACCGTCTCGGTCTGCGCCACCACGTCGCCCTGGTGCAGTGCCTGCTGGGTCTCCATGTCGAGCGCGGCGAACCCCGACATGTGCAGGGTGCGGCCGGCCAGCACACCGGGGCTGTAGGTGAGTGTGTCGTAGCGGCTCCAGCCGGGATTGACGGAGCTCAGTGGGTGCCGGGACGCGGTGACGTCGAGCGCCACCAGGATGCCCGGTGCGTGCAGCCGGCTCATCAGGATGCCCCCGGCTCCCGGGAACACCCCGGCGCCGCCCAGCAGTTCGCGGCGCGGTCCGGAGCAGGCAGGATAGGCGCGGCGGGTGGCGGGGGTGGTGTAGTCGAACGTCGTGACGGCGTGGTCGAGGCTCAGCCCGGCGCTCTTCAGCAGCCGTCCGGCCTTGCGCAGGCAGTACGCGTACTGGGCGGGGAAGTCGTCCGGATGGGCGACGTCGCCGTGGTCGTCGACGGGCAGCACGGTGGGGAGGCGCACGGTGCCGTCCCCGGCGGCGGTGCGGGACCCCGCCCGTACCGCCAGCAGCGCTTCGGGATCGGGGAGGGACTCCACCACCACGGTGCGCGCGGAGCCGGCCGCGTCCGGGAAGTGCGCGGCGCGGATCGCCGCGAGTTCCTGGTGGGCGTCGAGCGCGGCGACGGTGACGAACTCGGTGAGCGGGGCGTTGTGCGGGTCCGTGAGCCTGGCGCTCAACGCGCCGTATGCGGCCCGGGCCTGGGCGGCAGGTCCCGCCCCGCGTCCGAGAACGGTCACGTCGGCCGGGCGGGCGGCCGGGGGAGTTGTGGCGGTCAACGGGGCCTCCGGAGGGGGACAGGGGAGCGAGGGGCGGTTCACGGGACAGGAGGGGCGGCGAGGATCGCCGAGGTGAGAGCGAGCACGGCATCGATGCCGTCCTCCCGGTCCAGGCGCAGGACGCGTTCGGCGAGCTCGCGCGTGAGGACGCTCTCGCCCCCCGCGTTGGCATGGAACCCGGCGACCACGCGCGCGGTGTCCGGGGGGCGCACGGGGCCGCCCTCGATCCGGACGTCGAGGGCGGTCCCGTCGTGCAGTAGCGCCCGCAGCACCCCGGGCGCCTCGGCGTCGGGACCGTCGTACGCCCGGACGGTGTGGGTGACGCGGGCGGCGAGTGCCGTCACATCCGGCCGGAGCAGGGCGTCGGCGCGGTAGCTGGCGAGGGACAGTGTGCCGTCGCGCAGCATCAGCGCGGTACTGAAGGGCAGGGAGAACTTGGCCTCGTAGGCGGTGCGCGGCGCGACGCGGTGCGGGCGCGGTACGCAGACCACGGGCTCGGTGCCCGGGGGAACCTCCGCGACGACGGAGGCGAGCGCCGACGTGCCGCCGTACGGGATCAGCCGTGCGTGCAGCGAGGCCGCCGCGTCGAGGGTGCGGTGCAGCAGGTGACAGCACGGGTAGAGCTTGCTCTGCACCGCGCTGACGTGCCACATCTCGCCCAGGTCGCCCACGATCTCGTCGGCTGTGACGGCGTGGCCGGCCAGTGCCGTGTACACCCCGTGGCGTCCTTCGAGAACAGTGGAAGGGCCTTCGGCGCCGGCCGCGGCGAGGCGAGTGGCGAGCAGTCCGGCGTGCGCGGCGAGCCCCGGGTGCAGGGACTTGGTGTCGCTGCCCGTGTCCAGGAACTCCAGCAGCCCGCCCGCACTGCTGCCGGCGATGCCCAGCGCGTGGGCGGTCACCTCGGCGGACCGCCCCTGAAGGACCGACGAGGTGACCGCGGCGGCGAAGACGGCCGCGACCTGGGTGGCGTGCACGCCCCGGGCGTGGAAACGGTAGGGGGCGCCGAGACCGACCCGAAGCGCGGTCTCGTAGCCGGCCGCGGCGGCGGTCAGCAGGGCGGGACCGTCCGCCCGGGCGGCTGCGGCCGAGGCGAACAAGGCGGGCAGAACGGCAGCCGTGGCGTGCACGAGTGCCCCGGGGTGGGTGTCGTCGCAGTCCAGGGCGTGCACCAGCGCGCCCAGCGCGAGTGCCGCGGCCGGTGACCCGACCGGTGCGGCGAGACCCGGGACCACGGCTTCCGGCGGGCCGCCGAGCGCGGCGGCGACGGTCAGCGCTGGTGCGGCGTGGCCGCCGCGTGCCGCGGCGAGCACACAGCCGAGGCCGTCGAGCAGTTGGCGGCACAGGGCGCGGCGGATCACGCTGGGGATCTTGGCCGGTGTCAGTTCCACCGCCCAGCGGGCGAGTTGGACGGCTGCGGGTTCGCGCGCCAGGTCGTCGGGGTGCGTATGGGAGTGGCCGTGACCGGCCCCATGAGGGCCGTGCGCGTGCGGATGTGGATGCGCGTGGCCGATCGCCTCGGCGGTGGCTGTTTCGGCCACGGCTGGATCGGCCACGGGTGGTTGGGCCACAGCTGGTTGGGCCACCACCGGGGCCGCCACGGCCGGGACGGTGTGTGGCCGGCCGGTGTCAGTCACCGAAGGCCCCCTTCGCGCGCAGGCCCGCCGCCCGGTCGGCGTCGTAGCCGAGCAGGTCGCGCAGGACGGTGTCGGTGTGTTCGCCGCGCTGCGGCGCCCGGGGCGCCTTGCCGGGGGGCCGCTCGCCGACCCTGACGGGGCTGGCCACGGAGCGCACGGTGCCGTAGCGCGGGTGGTCGCTTTTGACTACCAGGCCGCGCGCTTGCGTGTGCGGGTCGGCGAGTGCCTGAGGCACGGTGTGCACCGGCCCGCACGGCACCTTCGCCGGGGTGAGGATCTCCAGCCAGGCGGCGACGGTCCGGGTTGCGAAGAGGGCCTCCAGCTCGGGCACGAGGGTGTCGCGGCGTTCCCCGCGGCCCGCGAAGTCGGCGTACGGATGGCCGGGTTCGGCCCACTCGGGATGTCCGAGCACCGCGGCGAGGCGCTGCCAGAACTTCTCCTTGGCACAGCCGACCACCAGCCAGCCGTCCGAGGCCTCGAAGGCCTGGAAGGGCACCAGGGAGGGGTGGGCCGAGTGCCGGGTGCGCCGGGGTTCGTAGCCGGCGCTGAGGTGCCACGTCGCCGGGTACGTGAGCATGGAGACGGCCGTGTCGTACAGGGAGACGTCGCAGTCGCAGCCCACGCCGTCGCGGCGGGCCGCGTGCAGCCCGGCGAGCAGCGAGAGCGCGGCGACGAACCCACCGGAGTAGTCCACCAGCGACAGGCCGGACTTGGCGGGCGGACCGCCCGGCTCGCCGGTCAGGTCCATCCAGCCGGCCAGGCCCTGCAGGACGTAGTCGTAGCCGGGCTGGGCCGACCGCGGCCCGGTCAGCCCGAAGCCGCTCAGGGAGCAGCAGACCACGGCCGGGTTGAGGTGGCGCAGATCGGCGTAGGTGATGCCGATCCGGGCCGGGACGTCACCGCGCAGGTTGGAGTAGACGGCGTCGCTGTGGCGTACGAGATCCTCGAAGACCTCCCGGCCCGCCGGGTTGGCGAGGTCGAGGCGGACACTGCGCTTGCCGCGGTTGAAGGTCTCGAAGAACAGCGAGTCCTCGCCCTCCTGGTACGGCGGGACATAGCGGCCGACGTCCCCGCCGGAGTGGGGTTCCTCGATCTTGATGATCTCGGCGCCCAGTTCCGCCAGGTGCCAGGTGCCGAACGGTCCGGCGCCGTACTGCTCCACAGCGATCACCCGGACGTCCTCCAGGGGGCGTCGGGCGGGGGAGGGGGCGGTGGTCATGGGCGCAGCTCCCGGATGAGGTCGAGGACATGGGCCTGGGACTCGCGGATCTGATGGCTCGTCAGGCCGTGTACGGGCACGGTGAGTTTGAGGCTGTCCGCAGTGCCCGCGTAGCCGGTGAGGAGCTCCGCGACCTGCTCCCGGGTACCGCACAGGGTCAGCGCGCGGGTCATCGCCGGGTCCACGGCCGCGGCCAGCGCGCCCGCACGGGCACCGGGCCTGCGGAACTCCTCCGCGACCCGGCGCTGCGGCTCCTGCAGACCGTGCGCGGCGAACAGCGGTGCGTACGTACGGACCGAGGCGTAGAAGCCGACGTTGCCGGCGGCACGGCGCAGGGCCTCGGCGGGGTCGGGGTGGACCGAGACACACACCGACGCCACCACCTCCAGGTCCTCCGGCTCGCGGCCGGCGGCGGTCAGCCCGGTGTGCAGGTCGGGCAGCACGGTGTTCCGCAGATGGTCGCGGGAGCCGAGTTCGTGGCCGATCCAGCCGTCGGCGATCTCGCCCGCGAGCCGGAAGGTCAGCGGACCGGCGGCCGCCAGGTGGAGCGGGACCCGGGTGCGCACGGGACGGGGCCGGCGGTAGCCGCGCACCCGTAGCGAGGCGAGCGGACCGCCTGCCTCGAAGGGCTCGCCGTCCGCGCAGCGGGCGATGAACGTCCGTACGCAGTCGACGGTTTCGCGCAACCGCTGTGCCGGGTGGTCGAACGGTACGCCGTGCCAGTCCTCGTTCAGCCGGCGTACCCCCGTGCCGAGACCCAGTACGGCCCGGCCGCCGGAGAGTTCGTCGACGTCCATGATCTCCAGTGCGCAGATCATGGGGGAACGGGTGAAGGCCAGCGCGACGGCGGTGCCGATGCGGGCGGTGGAGGTGGCACAGGCCAGCGCGGCGGCGGTGACGGTCGCGCTGCGGTGGAGTTCCGATGCCCACAGGGTGTCGGCGCCCGCTTCCTCGGCGGCCCGGCCGGCGGCGGTCAGTTCGGCGAGATCCTCGCCCCACGGGGCGTAACCGAGGCGGGGCGTCGGCGGGGCGCTCACTCCGGAATCCGGGCGGCGGCCGGGCGCGGGCGCTCCGGTCGCGCGGGAGCGGGGTGCGCGGTCAGTGCGGTGGCGGGCCGGGGGCGTACGTCCACCAGGGCCGAGGCGCCCCGCTTGTGGACGTAGAAGGTGCGCAGGAACGAACACACCTCCGTGCCTCGCTGGTTGATGGTCCGGGTGCGCACGGTGACGATGCCGGCCTCCGGCCGGGAGGCGGACTCGCGCTTGGAGACCACCAGGGACTCCGACCACAGGGTGTCACCGGCGTGCACGGGGGCGGTCATACGGATGTCGTCCCAGCCCAGATTGGCGAAGGCGTTCTGGGTGAGGTCGGTGACGCTCTGGCCGACGGCGATGGCGACGGTGAGGGTGGACACGACCAGCGGGCGGCCGAACTCGCTGTGCTCCGCGTATGTGCTGTTGAAGTGCATCTGGCTGGTGTTCATCGTCAACAGCGTGAACCAGGTGTTGTCCGCTTCGCTGATCGTGCGGCCGAGTGGATGCTCGTAGACGTCACCGGGGCTGAAGTCATCGTAGAAGCGCCCGGTCCAGCCCGGACGGACGACGGGTTCGGGCTCGGCGGTGGAACTCATGGCGTCCTCTTTCGGATGCGGGCTCCCGGGGCCGCGGCGAGAGGCTGTGCGCCGCCCGGACGTCGGACCGGAGCGGGCGGCCATGCGGCGGCGATGCGGTGGAGAAACAGGTAGGCCCCGGGTGCGGCGGGGCGGTGACGGACAGGACCCGGTTGCCGGGCGGTCCGGGGCGGTGTCCCGTCTCGACCCTAGGAGGGCGCCAAGCCCCCGTCAAGAGGAATGTTTCCCTGTGCGGTCCAGTGTTTCCCTTCAGGGGTGATGGCTCGACTCCCTTCGGAAACAGGAGTTTTACCACCGCAGGCCGCCCGTGCCTTGACAGCGGGGCGCGGCGGTGGCTCCATGTGACCCACTGATTCGAAACACCGTTTCCCCATAAGAAACACTCCGGGTGCCGTCGGCGCCCGGCTCCCACGGCACGTGCGAGTGCACGTGCCGCACATGGAGGGGGCAGTTTCCCGCTATGAGAGCCAAGACCATCGCACCGTGTTCGACCCGCACCGCGGCAGCGCTTGCCGCGCTGGTCGTCGCCGCGGCCGGATCACTCGTGCTCGGTGGCGCCCGGCCGGCGTTCGCCGGCAGCGCCGAGGTGTCCTACGACTGCGTGTTCTCCTCGTCCCACTCGCTGTTCAACACGACGGCGACCCTGACGGCCGCGGACACGACCACGGCCGGCACTCCTGTCGACCTCACCCTGGCCTTCGCCGACGGACCCGCCAACGGCCCGGTCGCACTTACCGCGAACACCGTCGCCGTCTCCGCCAAGGTCGGTGTCTCGGGCCAGGACGCGGTCAACGTGAGCGCGCCCGCCTCCAACGCGGCCGTTCCCGCCTACGCGGAGATCCCCATCCCGGAGCTCACCGGACAGCTCACCGTCGCCCAGCCCGGCACGGTTCAGCTCACTCCCGGTGACATCACGCTCAACATCACCAACTACGGCCTCACCATCGCGTGCACGGTCCAGGGCACACCCCCGGTCCTGTCCACCGTGACCGTCACCGACGGCAGCGTCGGCTCCGCCGCCGCGGCCGTCGAATCGATCTCGGGCCGGCCCGCCGCCGACACCACCGGGGCCCGCCGGGGTGACGTCGTCACCCTCGGCGGCACCGGCTGGACCGCCGGCGAGGCGGTCGACGCCGAGCTGTGCGCCCTCGACGGCACCGCCTGCGCCGCGGGTGCTGTCACCCCCGCACTCACCGTGGACGGCGACGGCAAGCTCGCGGGCACCGTCGAGATAGGCGCCGGCGCCACCCCCGGCCCGCACAGCCTGGTCCTCACCCAGGGCTCGCTGAGCTCCACCGTTCCCCTCGGTGTCCTCGGCACCCGCGCCATCCAGCTCAGCCCGGCCACCGGCGGGCCCGGCACGACCACCACCGTCACCGGCGCCTCCTTCGACCCGGGCGACGAGGTCACGGTCACCGGCGTCGACGCCGACGGCAATCCCGTCGGTGACACGCTCACCGCACCTGTCAACGCGCGCGGCGGCTTCACCGCCTCCCTCACCCCGCCCTCGGGCACCGTGAAGATCCTGGCCACGGAGAAGGACGGCACCGCCGCGGACTCCGCCGAGCTCGCCTGGACCGCGCTCGCCGACGGCGGCAGCTCGGAGCAGACCCTCAAGGTGGTCGTCTCCGGCGGGGCACTGACCATGGCCCAGGAAGCGGGCGAGGTCACCCTCTCGCCCGTGTCGGTGGACGGTACGGAACACGCGTCGACCGGTGATCTCAAGGCCGTCGAGGTGAAGGACTTCCGCGGCAGCACCCGCGGCTGGTCGCTGGTCGGGACCGTCACGGACTTCACCAACGCCGCGGGAGCCGCCATCCCGGCCGGCAACCTGTCATGGACGCCCACCTGCGCCGTCCACGACGGCGCCGCCGCGGCCTCCACCGTCACCCCGGGCAGCGCCGGAGCCCTCAGCTCCACCACCGCCGTCCCGCTGTGCACCCAGGCCGCGAGCGACGATCCCGCCTCCGTCACGGGCGGCGACTTCGACGCCGGCGCCGCGCTCGATCTGAGCGTGCCGGCCATCACCCAGGCCGGCGAGTACGCGGCCGTCCTGCGCCTGACCCTCTCCTGAGGCGCACCCGGCTCCGCCCGCGAGCGCGGTACTCCTGGCGTTCGTGCGAACTCCGCCTGTGAACGCGGTACTCCTGGCGTTCGTGCGAACGACCCCAGCCCGCCGCGGGCCCCGTACCACGGGGTCCGCGGCCGTCCGGAGGATCTGACAGACCGATGCGTCCTACCGCCCGCGGCCGCATGGCCGCCCGTTCGGTCCCGCTCGCCGTGCTCGCGGTGCTCACCGCCCTGGCCGGCTGGCTGCTCGCACCTGAGGCCGCTGCCACGGCCGGCACGGACGGGAAGTCCCAGGCGTGGTCGGTACAGCCCACGGACAAGGGCTCCGGCGGCGCCCGGCGCCTGGTGTTCCAGTTGGACGCACCGCCCGGCGCCGTCATCCGCGACTCGGTGCGCGTCAGCAACCTCTCCAGCGAGCCGATCTCGTTCCAGGTGTACGGCGCCGACGCCTACAACACCCCCCGCGACGGCGGGCTCGCGTACCGCCAGGCAGGCGAGGCCCAGCGCGCCATCGGCGCGTGGGTGAAGCTGCGGACCAACGCCCTCGTCATCCCCGCGCGCCGTGCCGCCGACATCCCGTTCACCGTCACCGTTCCCCGCGACGCGACCCCCGGCACCCACACGGGCGGAGTCATCGCCCTCGACAACGCCCTGCGAGGCGCCGGCACCACCGACTCCGGCGTGGACGTCAGCATCCAGCGGGCCATCGCGGTCCGCCTGGAGCTCACCGTCTCCGGACCGCTCACCCCGGGACTCTCGGTGAGCGGGGTCCGCCTCGACCAGTCGTCCGGCGACACCCCCTTCGAGGCGGGTCGTGCCACCGTCCACTACACCGTCACCAACACCGGAAACACCCCGGTGCAGGGCAAGGCCGCCATCGCGGTCACCGGCCTCTTCGGCCGTACCGTCGCCACCCGCACCCGGTCCCTGCCGCTGATCCTGCCCGGCCAGCACACCGAACTCACCCTCGACACGGGCCGCTCGCCGCCCGTCGACCTGCTCACCGCGAAGGTCACGGTCTCCGCGACCGGGACGCCCGACACGACCGCCCGCGTCAACCGCCTGGCCCTGTCCTGGCCCACGCTCGGCGCCGTGGCCGTCGCCGCCGCCCTCGTCGTCGCCGGGCTGTCCCAGCTCCGCCGGCGTCGCCGCACCCTCGCGCTGGAGCACGTATGACCGTTCGCCGGGCCGTGGCACCGCCGGCCGCTCACCGCCTCCTCTCCCCGCTTCCCGGCGCCCTCGCCGCGGCCGTCGTCGCCGTCGCCCTGGCCGCCGGCCCGTCAGTGGCGGCTGACGGGCCGGACGCTGCCCGGCCGGCGATCAGCACCGATACCGGCCGGCTGGTCCCAGGCCGTCCCGTCACGGTCGGCGGCACGGACTGGCCCGTCGGCGCCACCGTGCAGACCGAGGTGTGCGGGCTGCGCGCCGTCCATGGCAGCTCCGACTGCGACACCACCCGCGGCGCGGTCGCCCTGGTCGCGGCCGACGGAACCTTCAGGCTGACCCTCCTGGTGGGCGCCCCGCCCGCCGACTGTCCGTGCGTAGTCCGTGCCACCACAGGAGCGGGCCAGAAAGCCCGCAGCGCCACGACCGACATCGAGGTGGCCGACGTCCCCGAGGGTGTGGTGCCCGATCCCGGCACCAGCACCCCCCAAGTGGCCGTCGTCGACGCCGAACTGACTGGGGACGGCGGCCTCGCCGAGCTCTTCGGCGGACGCCCTCACCGAACCCTCGTCGTCACCGTCCGCAACACCGGCACCGCCACACTCGGACGTACCCCGCTCATCGTGCGCTGGGGCGGGGGCAGCAGCATCGACACCGACGTCGCCGCCCCTCTCACGTCCCCGCTGAAGCCGGGGGAGCAGGCCACCTACCGCGTCCCGGTGGCCATGCCACTGGCCTCCTTCGGCCGCTACTCGGTGGGCGGCCGCTACGACTCCCGGTCGTTCGTCGTCACCACCGACCTCTACCCCTGGGGGCTGATCTCCGTGGCCGGCGCCTCGGTCCTGCTCACCGTCTTCTCCGCCGGCTGGGCGATCCGCCGTCGGCGGAACCGGCCGCCCGCCCCGGTCCCGCCGCCCGCCCCCGCCACGTTCCCCGCCCCGGCGGCGGTCCCGGTCACAGCCGAAGGACTCCACTCCATGCTCGCCATGCTGCCCGCGGCCCCCGCCCGTCCCGACGACCCGGCGGTCCGGTCCGAGCCCCTCGGCATGGAAGGGCTGCTGCGCCGCCTGGCAGGCCGGCCCGCCCTCATCGATCCCGTACGACTGGACACGTTGGAAGCCTTGTTGGCATCGACCCCGCCTCCTGCTTCGCAGGGTGACGCGCCGGTGGTCACCGAGGCCGGGAGGCGGACATGAACCGGCTCTCCCTCACGCACCGGTCTTCGGCCGCCGCGCACGCCGCCGCGGCGGGAGCCGCCACCGGGCTGGTGACCGGCGGCCTCGTGCTCGGCGCCCAGCAACTGGGCGGAATCCTCGGCATGCCCGGCGCCGCCGTCCGCTACGTCCTGCTCACCGGCGCCCTCCTGGCCCTGGCCGGGCTGCCGCTGACCCGGCGCCTGGTCGCACGCTGCGGCGGTCATCCGCGCGGCGCCGCCCGCTGCGCGCTGGCGGCCTGTCTGCTCGTGGTCCTCGCGGGCGCCGTGCCGCACGTCGCCGTGTTCTGCGGGGCGGTCCTGCCGGCCGCGCCCCTCGGCGCCGCCGCCTTCGTCCTGCGTACCCACGGAGCCTGGTACCCGGCGGCGCTGACCGGCTTCGCCGCGAGCGGCGCGGCCGTGTGGCTGCTCCCGGACCGCCCCGAGAGCGCCCTGCTGCTGTGCGCGGTGGCCGGTGTACTGGTTCTGGCACCCGTGGCCCTGTCCGGGGCCGTGCAGGACCCGGTCCCGGAACCCGTGCCGGGCCTGCCCGGGGCGGGCTCCCGCACCGTTCGCTCCGCCCATGCCGCCGTCGGCTTCGCCGCCGGGGCGGGCGCCCTGGCCACCCAGGACTTCCTCACCTTCCGTTTCGAACTGCTCGGGGCGCAGCAGGCCACGTACTTCGCCGCGGCCGCCGCCGGAGCCGCGCTGCTGTACCTGCTGTTCCGCCTCCCCGCCGACGGTGTGCCCGCCGCCGACGCCCGCCGGGGAGCCGCGACGCTCCTGGCGGGTGCCGGCGCGGCCCTGCTCGCACTGGCCACCGCGGCAGGCCCGGACCGGCTGGCCGTCTCCTTCGGAGCCCTCCTCTGCTGCGTTGCGCTCGCCGGCCGCCTGCTGGACCGGGCGTTCACCGGCCGGCGCCTCGACACGGACGCCGGCTGGGTCCTGCTGGGCGCGCTGGCCGGAATGGGCACCCTGTCCGGCCTGCGCGGCGCCCTGGACGCCGGTGACGCGCTCGTCCTGTGCGCCCTGCCGCCTCTGCTGGGGACCGTCCTGCTGACCCGCACCGCCGGGGAGCCAGCGACCGAAGCGGCCGCGGCCGAACTCCTTTTGCGGGTGCAGGATCTGACCGTACGAAGAGGCGGCCACACCGAGATCCGGCGGCTGCGCCTGGCCGCCGCGCCGGGCGACGTCCTGGTGCTGCGCGACGAGAGGTCGGGCCGGCGGGCGGTCGCCCTGCTGCGGGCCCTGGCGGGTCTGGCCCGGCCGGCCGCCGGCCGCGTCCGCCTGCACGGCCAGGACGTGCGGCGGATGAACACGCGCTCGCGCTGGCTGCTCGGCCTGTCGGCGGCCGTGGACCCGGTGAACGCCACCGGCGTCGGCGTACTGCCGCAGATCGCCTCGGACCGTACGGTCCGCGAGGCACTGCGCGCCGCCGCCGAGCGCCACGGACCTTCCCGTGTGGTGGAGTTGGAGCAGAGCGCACTTGCCGCGTTCCCGGCGCTGCACGCGAGGCTCGACGATCCCCCGGCCGAACTCGAACCCGCCGAGCGCTGTGTGCTGGGTCTGGCGCAGACGCTCCTGGCCCGGCCCCGGCTGCTGCTGCTCGACCTGACCGCCCCGACTGCCGCGGCCCTCGCCGACGACCCCCAACTGGCCTCGCTCGTGCGACGGATCGCCGGCCAGGGGACCGTGGTGCTGGTGGCCACATCCGGCAGCGCCGCGACGCTGCTCGGAGGCCGGCCGATCGACCTCACGGAGCGCCGCCCCTCCCGCGCCGGCCGGTCCCGCCGCCGTCCCGCCTCCACCGACGTGCCGCGGTCCGGGCCGGCCGTGGTCGAAGGAACGGCCTCACACGAAAGGAAGCCGGTATGACCCACTCCGCCCGGTCGCGTGCGCGCCGAGCCGCCATGGCGGCGGCTGCCTGCGGCCCGCTGCTGATCCCCCTGTTCGGGCCGGCCGCCGTGGCGGGCGCCGCGGACGCGGGTGCCACCGTCACGGTTTCGAGGGCCACCGGACTCGTCGAGGGCGGACACATCACCGTCACCGGCGAGGGATTCCGGCCAGGACTCACCTCGGTCGCGGTGGGCCTGTGCAAGCAGGGCTACCACGACAACAAGGACTGCGAACTCACCGGAGGCGCCGCCCTGGTCAACATCGACGCGCACGGACGGCTGCCGAAGGTCACGCTCACCGTGCACCGCACGGTCGCCGGCGCCGACTGCCTTACCACCCAGTGCGTCGTAGGAGTCTCCCCGCTGCCCGCCGGAACCCCGGCCTCGCTGCGCCCGCCCAACACCGTCGACATCCCGATCGGTCTGAAGGGCGGCACCGTCACCGGCGAGCCGTCCGGTGTCGGACACGCACGGACGGCGGCCGCCGGAGCAGGCGGTTCCGACTCCGGCTGGGACGGCCCGTCGACGGGGCTGTGGGCGGCCTGTCTGTCCGTGGTCGTGCTCTGCGCCGGTCTGTCGCGGTTCCCGCACCGCCCGAAGTCCTTCCCTCTCTTCCGTTCTGGAGGTACCACCTGATGCGCACCGTGCTCCGCCGGTCCACAGCACTGGCCTGTGCCGGCGCGGTGGCGTTCGCCACCGCCGTACTCACTGCCCCGACGGCTTCCGCCGCGGGCGTGCTCACCGTCAGCAAGACCACCGGAATCGCGGTCGGTGACACGGTCACCGTGTCCGCGAAGGGGCTGAGCGCGAGCCAGGGCTTCGCGCCGCTCGGCCTGTGTAAGCCGACCCCCGCGGGACCGACCGACTGCGAGACCTCGGCCGACTCCGCCCACATCGGCAAGACCGATGCCTCCGGTGTCTGGCACGCCTCGTCCGACAACGCGACCAGCGTCAAGATCACCATCAAGGCGAAAGCGGGCGGGGTGAGTTGCACGCAGGCGCCGGGCGCCTGCGTGATCGCCGTCTTCATCACCGCGACCAAGGAAATGGTCCAGGTGCCGCTCACGGTGTCAGCCGGCGGCGGTACTCCGTCGACGAGCCCGAGCCCTTCCGCCACCGCGTCGTCAGCCGCCGCCGGTGGGAATTCAGCTTCCTCCGGCGGGGGTTCCGATTCCTCAGGCGGAGGTTCCTCTTCCTCAGGCGGGGGGTCGTCGGACACGTCGGCCGGCGGCACGTCCGGGGCCGACGACAGCCTGGCCCACACCGGGAGCATCGACGGAATCCCGGTCGGCCTGCTGGCCGCCGCGACGCTGGTGCTCTGCGGTGGCTCGGCCCTGCTGCTGATGCCGCGCCGCCGGCGCGACTGACCGGGACTCCCGCTCGTACGTCCGCCCCCATGACATGTTCGGCGTCATGGGGGCGGACGTACGAGCGCAATGGCCCGTCAGCCCGGGGCGTGCGCCGCGAACCGGGCGAGGGCATCGTCCAGGGCGATCACATCCGCGTACTTGGAGTCCAGATCGAAGAGATTGGCCTCGTGGGGTTCCGGGTCACGGTCGGCCGCGGCCTCCCGTACCACCTGCGGCCGGAAGCCGTACTGGAGCGCGTCCAGCGTGCTGGCCCGCACGCACCCACTGGTGGAGAAGCCGCCGACGACCACGGTGTCGACGCCGCGATCGGCGAGCAGCCGGTGCAGGCCGGTGCCGAAGAAGGCGCTCGGGTAGTGCTTGCGCACCACCAGGTCGCCCTCCTCGGGCCGGCAGGCGTGGGTGAAGCCCGCGTAGGGGCTGCCCGCCCGGAAGGCGTCCAGACCCGGCACCTTGCGGTGGAAGTGCGGTGCGTCCAAGGCCGGGTCGCCGTCGTAGTGGACTGCGGTGAAGACCACCGGAGCCCCGGCCGCGCGGGCCGCCGACGCCAGGACTGCCATGGCGGTCAGGGCAGCGCCGGCGGTCTCCAGCCACAGCCGCGAGTCCGGCTCGGCGTAGGCGCGGACCGCGTCGACGAGCAGGAGCGCCGGGCGCTCGCCCCAGCCCACGCGGCGGCCGAAGCCGGCCGCCGCGTAGTCGCCGTCGAGCCGGCCTGCCACCTCAGATCACTCCGTCCGCGGCCAGCCGGGCGCGCTCCGCCTCGTCCAGGCCGAGCACGCCGCCCCAGATCTCCTCGTTGTGCGCGCCCAGTTCGGGGCCCGCCCAGCGGACCTCGCCCGGTGTGTCGGACAGTCGCGGCACCACGTTCTGCATGGGGATCTCCCCGAAGTCGGGGTGCGGCATCCGGACGATGGCCTCGCGCGCGGCGAAGTGCGGGTCGGTCAGCATGTCCTCGGCCGTGTACGTCCGCCCGGCCGGGACGCCCGCCTCGTGCAGCGCCGCGAGCAGCGTCTCGGCCTTCTGGCGTCCGGTCCACTCCGCGATCACCACGTCCAGCTCCACCTGGTGCGCACCGCGCGCGCTGTGGGTGGCGTACCGCTCGTCCGCCGCCAGATCCTGACGTCCCATCACCTCGGTGAGGCGGGAGAACACGGTGTCCTGGTTCGCGGCGAGCAGGACATCGACGCCGTCGGCCGTCGGGTAGACGTTGCTGGGGGCCACGTTGGGCAGGACCGCGCCGGTGCGTTCGCGCCGGTAGTTGCCGATCTCCCATTCCGGGATCAGCGACTCCATGTACGCGAGCACCGCCTCGTAGAGCGCGGAGTCCACGACCTGGCCGCGGCCCGTGCGCTCCCGGGCGTGCAGGGCCATCGTCGCGCCGTAGGCCGCCATCGTGCCGGCCAGGGCGTCGCCGAGGGAGACCCCGGTGCGCGACGGGGGCCGGTCGGGCTCTCCGGTGATGTGCCGGATGCCGCCCATCGCCTCGCCGATGGAGCCGAAGCCCGCCCGGGGGGCGTACGGGCCGGTCTGACCGTATCCGGTGACGCGGACCAGGATCAGCCGGGGGTTCAGGGCGGAGAGTGTCGCGTAGTCCATCCCCCAGCGCTCCAGGGTGCCGGGGCGGAAGTTCTCCACCAGCACGTCGGCCGTGGCGATCAACTCCCTTGCCAGTCGCTGGCCTTCGGCATGTCGAAGGTTGCAGGTGACGGACTTCTTGTTGCGGGCGACCACCGGCCACCACAGGGAGGTGCCGTAGGGGCGTTCGCGCCCCCACTGCCGCATCGGGTCGCCGCGGCCGGGGTCTTCGAGTTTGACGATCTCGGCTCCGTGGTCGCCGAGCAACTGACCGCAGAAGGGGCCGGCCAGCAGCGTGCCGGTCTCCACCACGCGGATATCGGAGAGGGGTCCAGTCATGTGCCGAGTGTAGATTTGGGAAACGCTGTTCCGCCAGAGGAACCAGGCAGGCAGAATGACGGACATGGAGAGAAGAGCAGCCGAGGCGGCCCCGTCCGCCGTCGGCATCGTCGAAGTCGCCCCGCGTGACGGGCTGCAGAACGAGTCCGAGATCCTGACGCCCGCCGAGCGGGCCGAACTGATCGCCCGAGCCGTCGCCGCAGGCGCGCGACGGGTGGAGGCGGTGGCGTTCGTCCACCCCGGCCGGGTGCCGCAGATGGCGGGAGCCGAGGAGGTGATGGAGCTCGTGCCCCGCACCGAGGGAGTGAGCTACTCCGGCCTGGTGCTCAACCTGCGCGGCCTGGAACGCGCGCTGGACAGTGGCGTGGACGAGGTCAACTGCGTCGTGGTGGCGAGCGACACCTTCTGCCGCCGCAACCAGGGAGTGGGTACGGAAGACGCCTTCACCGCCTGGGAAGCCGTCGCCGCTCGCGCCCACGCGGCGGGCGTGGCCCCCTCGCTGACCATCGCCGCGGCCTTCGGCTGCCCGTTCGAGGGCGAGACGCCCGAGGATCATGTGGTGGAACTGGCCCGGCGGGGCGCGCTGACCGGCGCGGCGGAGGTGGTGCTCGCCGACACCATCGGCGTCGCGGCCCCGGACGCCGTGACCCGGTTGCTGCACGGGGTGGCCGACGCCGCTCCCGGCACCGGACTGCGCTGTCACTTCCACAACACCCGGAACACGGGCTACGCCAACGCCGTGGCCGCGCTGCACGCCGGCGCGGGCTGGCTGGACGCGTCGCTCGGTGGCATCGGCGGCTGCCCGTTCGCCCCCGCCGCCACCGGGAACATCGCCACCGAGGACCTCGTCTACCTGATGGAGCGGATGCGGGTGAGCACCGGCATCGACCTGGTGGCCGCCGCGGACATCGGCCGCGGTCTCGGCGACCGGCTCGGCAGTCAGGTGCCCGCGCTGCTCGGCCGCGCAGGCGGCTTCCCGCCCGGCGTCACCGCAGCGGTCAAGTGAGCCGTGCCGTCCCGGAACCGCCCGTGTCCGCCGCCGATTCACCCACACCACGAGGAAATTGAGGGACCGTCATGGGAGCACACCCGCACGGCTGGTGGGTCCTGCTGCACATCGTGCTGTTCGTGTTCTGGCTCGGAGGAGATCTCGGTGTCTACGTCTCCAGCCGCTATGTGCTCGCGCGTGACCTGAGCTTCGAGGCCCGGTCGACGGCCCTGCGCATCATGGGTGTGCTCGACATGGGACCGAAGATCTGCCTGGTCCTGTTCCTGCCCAGCGGGGTGACACTGATGGCGCTCGACCCGCACGGCGCCTCCCTGCTGAACGCGTGGACCGCCACGGCCGCCTGGGGTGCCGCCGCGTGCTGGCTGTGGCTGACGGTGGTCGACCACCATCACCCCGGCCGGTATCCACTGGTGCGGTGGGTCGACTGGACCGTGCGCATCGGGCTGACGGTGGTCCTGCTCGGGGTGGGCGCGTACACGCTCTTCGCCGCCGAGCCGTTCGGTGTCACCACCAGCCCGCACTGGCTGGGCGCCAAGGTGATGCTCTATGCGACGGCCATCGCCTGCGGTCTCGGCATCCGGCTCACCCTGCGTCCCTTCGGGGCGGCCTTCGCCGCCCTGGCCCGGGACGGATCGACACCCGGGACGGAGGACGTCCTGCGCCGAGCGGTCAACGGCTGTGTGCCGTACGTCGCGGGAATCTGGGGCTCTGTGCTCGTGGCGGCGGCGCTGGGTGTCTTCAAGCCCGGCGCGTCCCTGTGATCGCACGGGAGGCGGGGCCGGCCCGGGAGCGGGCCGGCCCGGGAGCTCAACCGGTGCCGGGGCGGTGGCCGAACTCGGCGGAGATCCGTTCCGCGGCGGCCATCAGCAGCGGGACGCATTCGGCCATGCGGGGTTTGAACCGTGACTGCGGCCCCGCGACGCTCAGCGCGGCCAACACGTGTCCGTCGTGTCCGAGCACCGGTGCCGCGGCCGAGACCGATCCGCCCTCGCGTTCGCCCGTCGATGTGGCGTAGCCGCGGCGGCGGATGGCGGTGAGCTCCTTGCGGAGCTTCGCCGGGTCGGTGACCGTCCGGTCGGTGATCGGTTCCAGCTCGTGCCGGCTCAGGTACTCCTCGATCTCGCGCTCCGGCATGAAGGCGAGCACCACCTTGGAGGAGCTCCCCGCGTGCAGCGGGTAGGGGATGCCGAGCGCCACCTCGATGCGCAACTCCTGCTGCGGCACCACCTGGTCGACATAGAGACGGGTGTCCCCGCGCCGGATGGACAGCGTCGCCGTCTCACCGCACTGTGCTGCCAGGCGCCGCAGCTCGGGGGCCGCCATGGTGCGCAGGTCGGTCCGGGCCAGGTACGCGCGGCCCAGTGAGATGGCTGCCGGGCCGAGTGCGTAGCGGCGGGTCACCGGATCTGCCAGAACCAGGTCGCGGTTGCGCAGGGCGGTGAGGATGCGGTGCACCACCGCCTTGGTGATGTGGAGCTCCTGCGCGATCTCGGTGACGCCGAGGTCCGCCCGGCCGCTGCGGCCGAAGAGCAGGAGTACGTCCATGGCCCGCTCGACGGCGGCGATCGACCTGCTGCTGTTCTCCTCGCTCACGCTATTCCTTCTGCGGTGCCGGGCCGTTGGGGGGCCGGTCGGGGCGTTTGCGCCGACCATCGCCCAGCATAGGGCCGGGATTTCCCCAAGGGAAACGCGATCGCCGAGCTGTCACCGTTCGCCATTGACACCGAATGAAGCCCGTCGTTACGCTCATCGTGACACCGTTCCGCTAGAGGAAACAACATGAAGCCCGCTCGGGATGCCACACCTCAACGAACACACCGCCGGGAGGCGCCATGCGAGCCGCCGTCGACGAGTCCACTTTCCGGCAGACGCTGGCACGCTGGCCCAGTGGCGTCGCGATTGTCACGACCGAAGGGGCCCTCGGCCGCCACGGCATGACGGCCAGTTCCTTCTGTAGCCTGAGCCTCGACCCGCCCCTGGTCCTGGTGTGCATGGACCGCAGGATCCGCTCCCATCAACTGATCGAGGAGCACGGTGTCTTCGCGGTCAGTGTGCTCGGCCGTGACCACATCGACCTCGGCCGGCGGTTCGCCGGAATGGAGCCCGGGGTCAAGGACCGCTTCGAGGACGCCGGCTGGGAGACCCGGGTCACCGGCAGCCCGGTCCTCACCGACGCCGCCGCCTGGGTCGACTGCAAGGTCCGGCACGCCTACCCGGGCGGCGACCACACCATCTTCGTGGGCGAGGTGGTCGACGCCCGCGTGCCCCGGCTGGTCTCGCCGCTGCTCTTCCACTCCCGCGCCTGGGGCCAGATCGCCGACCCGCTGCCGGACGCGGTCACGGTCGCCGACGTGGGGTCGGCCGTGCAGCTCGCGCTGCGTGCCGCTCCCCGCCGGCCCGCCGCCCGCCTGCTCGACGCGCTCTCACGCGCCGGGGTGCGCGTCAGGCTGCCGGCCGGTCAGGCTGTCGGTGCGAGGGACGCCGAGGACCGCGCCCTGCCGGTCTCGGTCCTGGTGCCTGGCCCCGACGCGGCCGCGGCGGCGGCTGCCTCCGGAGTCACCGCCGTCGAATTCACGGTGGCCGAACGTCCCGGAGAGCCCGGTGTCCGACTCGCGGATGTGCCCGCGCTGCTGTCCGCGGCGGCCGGATCGGTCACCGTCGTCGGTCGGATCCCCGACGCGCTGAACCCTTCGCGAGCACCCCGTGTGCTCGACCTCGTGGCCGCGCTGCGCTCGGCCGGCTGTGACGAGATCGCCCTGGAGGAGGCCGAGGACACCGGGGGTGAAGCCTCCCCCGACCAGAGCTCGCCGTTGCACCTGAGACTGCTGCTCCAGGACGCCGTCCAACTGGCCGGCGGGATCCCGCTGAGGCTGTGTCTGCGTGACGACCACGGTCTCGGACTGGTCAACGCGCTCACCGCGATGAAGAGCGGCGTCCGCCACTTCGACACCGCTCTCGCCGGCTGCGACGGAACGCTGGACACCGAACGGCTACTGCTGCTCTGCTCCCGCATGGGCGTAGGGGTGCCGGTCGAGTCCGGCCCCCTCGCCGAGTGCCGCACCGAGCTGAACCGCCTCGTGCGGCGCGGCCGGCCCCGCCGCCCCGCCTGAGCGGGCCGCCTCCGCCGGATCCCGGACCGGCCCGGCTCATCCGCCGGGTCGCCGGATCCCGGACCAGCCCGGCTCATCCGCCGCCGTATCCGCACCACCGCTGACCGCACGCGGCGCACCGCGCCATCGCAATCCTTCCTTCGCCCACCCTTCCCGCCGAGGAGTCGACGCATGACAGCACCACGCCTGACAGGCGAGCGTCTTATCGATGCCATGACACCCGAGGAACTGGACCGAGCCCGACGGGTCGAGTCCGTACTGCCCGCCCTGCGCGAGGCCGCTGCCGGAGCCGACGCCGCCGGCGAGTTCCCGCTCGGCCACGTCGCCCTGCTGAGGGAGGCCGGCCTGCTGGGTCTGGTCGTTCCCGAGGAGTACGGCGGCCTGGGCGGCGGACTGCGCGACCTCGCTGCCGCGACCTTCGCCATGGGGACCGCCTGCCCGTCCACCGCCCTGGCCTTCTTCTTCCACAACACCAGCGCCTCGCGCGGGCTGCTGCCCCTGGAAGCGATACGCGCGGGTCTGTTCGAGGCCGGCGAGATCCCTGAGGTCACCGCCTTCGCCGAGCGGGTGCTGAAGGCGATGGCCGGCGGACAGTGGATGGGCAACTTCGCCAGCGAGTCCGTTAAGAGCTCCGGAGCCAACATCTCCATCGCGACCACCGCCCGTCGTACCGAGGGCGGCTGGCGACTGGACGGCGAGAAGTCCTTCGGCTGCGCCACCGGCGTCGCCGACGTCTACCTCGTCACCGCACGTCTGGACGGCGTCGAGGGTACGGACGGCCTCGCCCTCTTCCTCGTGCAGCGGGAGTCTCCGGGCGTGTCGTCCCGCGAGCCGTGGAACGGCATCGGCATGCGCGGCAGCGCCAACCACGGCATCCGCCTCGACGGAGTGACCGTGCCGGACGAGGACGCGCTCGTCGTCCCCGGCGCCTTCACCCGGATGCTCCAGGTCAGCCGCGGCAGCTTCGTGGGCAATCAACTCGCCATCGCCGCGGTGTACACGGGCGCGGCCCAGGCCGTCTACGACCACACCCTGGACCGCCTCACCAGCAAGACCTTCGCCGACACCGGGCGCCCCATCGCCGCCAGCCCCATGCACCAGGTGCTCATCGGCGACATGACCCAGCGCCTGGAGACCGCCTACCTGTGGCTCGGCCGCCAGCTCGAACTCGAGACCTCCGAGCCGCCGTTGCGTCCCAAGCCGGAGGTCTTCCGGCAATGGCGGCTGGGCAAGGGCTCCGTCACCGAGGCGTGCTTCGACGTCGCGCTCGGCGCGCTCAAGGCGTGCGGTACGTCCGGCGCCACCCTCGACGGGATCATCGGCCGCACCCTGCGCGACCTCGCCATGGGGCTGGTGATGACGTTCCCCGCGGAGCGTGGACGGCTGGAGGTCGCCAAGATGGCGTCCGAGGACCGGGCCACCGCACTCTTCGCGACAGTGGAGAGCGGTCGATGACCACGTCCTTCCACCCCGAGCCGGTCGCCGACCTCGTCGACGGGCGGCCGGGGGTCTGCCGCCCGCTCCCCGGCGGCTTGTTCCGGCAGAACCCCGTCACCGGCGAGGACCTCGACCCCGCGCGTGCCAGCACCGACGCCCGAGTGGAGAGCGCGCTGGACGCCGCGGACCGGGTGCACCGCTCCGGGGCCTGGGCCATGCAGCCCGACGCCGCACGGGCCGACGCCCTTGACGCCGCCGCCGGTGCGGTGGAGGCGCGGGCCGCCGACATCACCCTGGCCGAGAGCTTCGGCAGCGGGGTGCCGCACGCGCAGACCGCGGTTCTCGGCGTCATCCTCGGCGGTGCCTTCAGGCTGGCTGCCGCCCGGCTGCGGGGCTCGGTGCTCGTCAGCACTCTCACCCGTCCCGACGGGCGCCTTGTCACCGTGCGCAGGGAGGCCCTCGGCCCGGCCCTGTGTGTGGTCCCCTACAACGCACCGGCCCCGATGGCCGCCCACAAGGCGGCCTCCGCCTTGGCGGCCGGCTGTCCAGTGCTGGTGAAGGCACCCGAACTCAACCCCTACGGAACGCAGTTGATGGTGGAGGCCGCCGTCGCGGGGCTCACCGAGGCCGGCGCGCCGCCCGCTCTGCTCCAGCTCCTGCACGGCGACGCCGCGACCGGCGCCCGGCTGGTCGCCGACGACCGGGTGCGCGCGGTCTCCTTCACCGGCGGCACACCGGCCGGACGTGAGGTCGGAGCCGCCTGCGGACGCGCTCTGAAGCCCGCCCAGCTGGAACTGGGCGGCAACAACGCGCTGGTGGTCATGGAGGACGCGGACACCGCCGCCGCTGCCCGGATCGCCGCCGAACTGCTCACGACCCTCAACGGCCAGTGGTGCCGAGCCCTGGGACGACTCGTCGTGCCGGCCGCCCGCCAGGCCGAACTGGTCGAAGCCATCGGCGAGGTCCTGGCCTCTCTGCGGACCGGCGACCCACTCGGCCCCGACACCGGATACGGGCCGCTCGCGCACTCCCGGCACCGGGATTCCGTGCGCACCTCGGTTGCGGCCCTCACCCGTCTCGGCGCGAAGGAACACACCTTCACGCCGGTTCCCGACCGGGGCAACTGGCTGGCCCCGGCTCTGCTCACCGGCGCCCCCGAGGAGTACGCCCGCGGGGAGATCTTCGGCCCGGTGGCGACCGTCCACCCCTACGACACACTCGACGAGGCCGTCGCGCTGGCGAACTCCACCGGTTACGGACTGGAGGCATACGTGACGGGACAGGACGAGGAGGCCGCCCTCGCCGTGGCCGCCCGGATCCGGGCGGGTGAGGTCAAGGTCAACGGCTCCTCGGTGCTCAGCCTCCACATGGACACCCCGCGCCCCGCCTGGGGCCTGTCCGGCCTGGTCGACGAGGGCACCGACGAGACCCTGCTGCACTTCACCGGCAGCCGGGTCACCGGCGTCGAGGGCGGCTTCGCCCTGCACACCGCGGCCGGGCCAGGCGGAGGCACACGATGAGCGCACCCGCCGACCGCACGGCCTCCCGCGCACCCGCCGACCGGACTCCGGTACTCGTGGCGGGCGCCGGCCCCGTCGGTCTCACCGCCGCGCTCGTACTGGCCCGTGCGGGTGTGCCCGTCACCGTCCTGGAGGCGGGGGGCGCGCTCGCCGCCGAGTCCAGGGCCTCCACCTTCCACCCGCCGACCCTGGAGGTGCTGGACGGCCTCGGCGTGGCCGACGCCCTCGTAGCCCGGGGCCTGATCGCCCGTACGTTCCAGTACCGGGACCGTCACACCGGGCCGGTCGCCGAACTCGACCTAGCCGTGCTGAGCGAGGACACCCCGTACCCCTACCGGGTGCAGTGCGAACAGAACAAACTGACACCCCTGCTGGCAGACGCACTCGCCGAAATCCCAGGAGCCCAACTGCGCTTCGGATGCAAGGTGGCCGACGTCCGGCAGGACGACAGCTCGGTGACCGCCGTCCTCGACGACGGGCGCATCGTACGCGGGAGTCATCTGCTGGCCGCCGACGGCGCCCACTCCGCCGTGCGGCACTCCCTGGGCGTTGGCTTCGAGGGCATGACCTACCCGGAACGCTTCCTCGTCGCCTCCCTGGACGCGGACCTCACCACCGAACTGCCCGGCCTGGCACCGATCGCCTACGTGCTGGACCCCGACGAGTGGCTGGTGCTGCTGCGGACCCCGGACCACTGGCGGATCCTGCTTCCCACCCCGGACGGGACCTCGGACGAGGATGAACTCGCGCGCCTGGAAGATCGGTTGGCCAGGCTTCGGGCCGACATGGGCGTGGCTGGGCCCTGGCGGGTGGCGCATGCCAGTCTCTACCGGGTGCACCAGCGGGTCGCCGCCGGCTTCCGGCACGGGCGGGTGCTGCTGTGCGGTGACGCCGCGCACGTCAACAATCCGCTCGGCGGTATGGGTATGAACAGCGGCATCCATGACGCGGTCCTCCTCGCCACCCCCCTGGCGGCCCTCGTGCGCGGCGAGCCCGGCGCGGACGCCGAGCTCGACGCGGCCGCCGAAGCCCGACGGCTCTGCGCCCTCACCTACGTCGGTGCGCAGACCCACCGCAACTGGGAACGGCTACGGGTGCGCGACCCCGAAGCCCGTGCGGAGCTGCTCGCCGAGCTGCGCGCCACGGCCGCCGACCCTGTCCGTTCGCGCGGCGCCCTGCTGCGCAGCTCGATGATCGCCTCGCTGCGGCCCGTCTCCTGAGCGGTGCGCGGCGCCCGCCCGAGGAGAGGCCATGACTGACCAGAAATTGATTGAACGTCATAATCCTTCCCGTGTGCGGGAGTCCGTCGGAACTGTGCCTGTCGCGCGGGAGGGTGATGTCGGGCGGGCAGTGGCTGCTGCGGGCTCGGCCGCCCGCATCTGGGCGGCGGAGCCCGCGGAGGTGCGGGCCGAGGCGCTGCGTGCCGCCGCCGCGGAACTGGAGCGCCGGTCGGCGGACGCGGCCGTCCTGCTGGCCCGTGAGTCCGGCAAACCGCTTGCCGACTGCCGCGGCGAACTGGCGTTCTCCGCGGCCGTACTGCGCTGGTACGCGGACGCCGCCCCGTCCCTGCTCGCCGACCACGAGGTGGACGACGGGCAGGGACGCCTGGTGGTGCGCCGGCGCCCCTACGGCCCGGTGGCGGCGCTCACCCCGTGGAACGCGCCGGTGGTGCTCACCGTCCTGAAGCTCGCCCCCGCCCTGGCGGCGGGCAACGCCCTGCTGGTCAAGCCCTCTCCACTGGCGCCGCTCGCACTGGACGGGCTGCTGCGGAACGTGGCCGGCTGCTTTCCACCGGGTCTGCTGCACACCCTGCACGGACACGAGTCGACCGCCGCGGCCCTGGTGGGCCATCCCGGCGTGTTCAAGGTGGCGTTCACCGGTGGTGAGCGTGCGGGCCGCGCGGTCGGTGCGCTGGCCGCGGCGGCGCTCACCCCGACGACGATGGAACTGGGTGGCAACGATCCCGCGATCCTGCTGGACGACGCGGCGCTCACCGACGAGGCCATGGACCGGCTGGTCATGGCCTGCCTCGCCACCGCCGGTCAGGTGTGCATGGCCGTGAAGCGCGTGTACGTGCCCCGGCGCGCCCACGACCGCTTCACGGCGGCCTTCACCGCGGCTGCCGACCGGGTCGTCCGGCTCGGCGACGCGCTGCACCCCGGGGTGACGGTGGGCCCGGTGGTCAACGCGGCGGCTGCCGCCCGGCTCACCGCGCTCATCGGCGACGCGCTGCGGCGCGGCGCCCGTGCCACACCCCTCGGCACGGTCTGCCCCGACACCGACGTTGCGGCAGGCCACTTCGTCGCACCGCTCCTGCTCACCTGCCTCGGCGACGACGTCCCGGTGGTCCGTGAGGAGCAGTTCGGCCCTCTGGTCCCGGTGCTGCCCTACGACCGTGAGGACGAGGTGGTCGACCGGGCCAACGCCGGCGAACTGGGACTGGGCGCCTCGGTGTGGAGTGCCGACGAGGACCGCGCGTTCGCGTTCGCCGCCCGGCTGGACGCCGGCTTCTGCTTCGTCAACACCCACAACCGCACCGGCATGTCCCTGCGCGCCCCCTTCGGTGGCGTCAAGCGCAGCGGCCACGGCCGCGAGTACGGCGCGGAGGGGCTCGCGGAGTACACGCAGTCGTGCGTGGTGCACGCCCCCGCGGCCTTCCGGCCGGGCGGTGGCGGTATGGCGCCCGGAGCCTACCCGGTGCCGGGGTAAGCGCGTCCACGTGCCCGGTGCCGGGACGGGGAACCGTCCCGGCACCGGGGGTGGATCAGGAAGCGCCGGTGACCGTCACGCCCGGGTCGGCGGCGTCGCCGGTGTTCCAGATGTAGTCGGCCGCGGCCGCGTCCCCGAGCTCGGCCCGCAGGAAGCGGCCCGCCCAGCGTGCGGCGGCCTCGATGCTCTGGGCCTGCGTCAGGGACTGTGCGGAGGTCTCGCTCTCGGCGGGCGAGGGGCTCTGCACATCCGTGATCCCGTAGTGGTTGGCGCCTCCCACCCGCACGATCTGCTTGGGCGTGTTCTCCAGGTGGTTGTACGTCTGCTCGGCGTCGGACGGCGGCGCGATGCCGTCGGCGGTGCCCTGCACCAACTGCACCGGTATCTGGTTGTCGATATCGGCGAAGATGCCGAGGAAGGCGTTGTTGGTGCCGTAGAACGACGCGGCCTTGACCTGGCTCGGCAGGTCGAAGCTCAGCGCGGGACAGAAGACCGTGCTGCACGAGTCCTCGGCTGCGGCGAGTCCGGCGGCTCCGCCGAAGGAGTGTCCGAGCAGCACCATCTTTCCGCTGTCGATGCGCTTGTACAGCGGTGAGGAAGCGTCGTACTTCGTGTCCTTCATCCAGCTGACCGTCCGCGTGACCTGGTGCTCGGCCGCGTAACGCTCCCACTCGAAAATCATCAGACGGTAGTGGTTGGGCACGACGACGACGAAGCCCTGCCGGGCGATCGCCGTCGCGTACTGGGCGTACTGGGCGCGGTCCACCTTCGCGCCCTGCAGCAGCAGTGCCACCGGCAGGTCGGTGCCGCCCGAGGGGTAGTACACGTCGGCGTCGTCACCACCGTAGGTGGTCTGGTACATGGCCACCGCGGGTGTCGCAGACGCCTGCGCCGCTGTCGCCGACGCCGGCACGGGAGCCGCGAACAGTGCGGCGATCAGGGCCAGTGGTGCGATCAGGAGACGTGCTCTTCGGTTTCTCACGGACTCTCCGATGAGGGGAAGGGAACTCGGCTGTGTTCCTTGCTGGGAAACAGAGTTCCACTCAGGGGGACACTCGCGCCAGGTCTCGGCCCATGCGCAGTCAAAGCTTTCTGGCCGACGGCCCGTCAGGAACGGTGCACAGGCTGACATTCTGGGGCGGCTGCGGGGACGGACTCTTGACAGTGGGCCCGTCTGTTCGCTGTCATCTCCCTCACCCGGGAGTGGAACAGCGTTTCTACAATGGAAACGCCCGCCCCGTACTCGGAGGCCTCCATGCGTGTGCTTTCCCGCCTGAGAATCCTCGTGCCGGCCATCGCCGTGGCGCTGTCAGCTCTCGCCGTCCCGGCGTCCGCGCAGGCGGACACGGCTGCTACCGGCGTCACCTCGGCTTCGACCGACGTCGACGTCTCCTGTGCCGCCTTCACCTACCACCCGGACGCCGACTGGTACTTCCCGTCGGGTGCGGCCAAGGGGCTGATCTGGCTCCAGCACGGATTCGTACGGTCCGGCGCCAACATGGCGGACCTCGCCAACCACTACGCGGCCGCCGGCTACGTGGTGTTCGTCCCGACCCTGCCCAGCGCGGACATCTTCGGCTGCACGCTGCAGAACATCGGCAACAACAAGCCGTTCCTGAACAACGTGGCGACCCTGTTCAGCGGGGCGGACGGTTCGGCCAGCGCACTCGCGGCCAGTTACGCGCGTGCTGCGGCGAAGGTGGGGCGCACGGGCACCTCGCTGCCCACCAAGCTGCTGTTCTCCGGTCACTCCGCCGGGGGTGAGGCCGTCGAGTACGTCGCCGAGCGGCTGCGCGTCACCTCACCGGCGGCGTTCGCCCGGCTCAAGGGCCTCGTGCTGCTCGATCCCGTGACGTCCGTCATCGGTAAGAACAGCGCGGACTCGCTGGCCGGCCTGTCGGCGACCTCGCTCCCCGTGCGTGTCATCGCCTCGCCGCCCTACCTCTGCAACAGCGACGCCTCCGGCACCACCGTGCTCCGCAACGCCTACCCCGCCGCGCCGTTCCTCGGTGTGGAACTGACCACGGGATCACACGTGGACTCCGAGGGCGCGAGCAGTGACGGGGCCGCATCGCTGGCCTGTGGCACCTCGCAGGCCAAGAACATCACCGCTCTGCAGACCCTGGCCGTCGGCTGGGCGTCGGACGCCCTCTCGGGCACGACGACCACGACCTACTACCCCGGCGGTTCCTACTATCAGTCGCTCATCACGGCCGGGACCACCGAGACCCTCGCGGGCAGCGGCAGTTGACGGCCCGGGTGCCGCGAGCCCCGGCTCGCGGCACCTTCGACCCGTTCGCGCGCGGGGGTCAGCCCGCGTCGGACCCGGCATGGTCGACCACGGCCCGGTCGGCGAGGCGCGGACGCAGCCACGAGGCGAGCTCCAGATGTCGCGGATGGTTCTGGTACGCGCTCAGCCCGGCCTCGTCGTCATGCCGGGTGATCATGCACAGATGGAACGACACCGGTGAACCGACGGTGTCGAGGCCGAGTTCGATCGACCGTATCTCCGGTACGAGTGGAGCGAGTTCGGCCAGCCGGCGACGCGCCTCGGGCGCGGCGCCCGGGTGGGGGGAACCCCAAAAAAACAACAAA
>NZ_JBEOVJ010000040.1:0-68926 GCF_040295435.1 Streptomyces sp. NPDC002809 | reverse complement strand
GTTCTGGAGCGGCGACAAGACGACGCTCAACGACCCGAAGAACGTCGCCGCGCTGGAGAAGTACGTGGCGCTGTACAAGAAGACGACGCCCGCCGGCCGAGCGCGAGGTGCGCCGGGCTCCGGCGGCCGCTCGCCCACACCGTCACAGGATGATGCGGTCCCGCACCCATCGCAGACAGTCCTCGTCCGTGACGGGCAGCTCCTCGCCCGCCGGCCAGGGGTGCACGGTCAGGACCAGGTGGGTCAGGTAGCCGTAGGGGCCGCCGTCCTCGCGCGGGGCGAGCACGACGCCGTGCTCGCCCATGCGCCATATGCGGCACCGCAGATGGGGTCCCAGACTGAGCCCTCCGTCGGAGCGCAGCGTGCGCAGCGGCGGACCGAGCTCGGTGGCGACGACATCCGCCGCCCGGTCGAGCACGGCGTCGCACTCCGCTTCGGAGGGCGCCTCGACAAGGACCCAGCCCGGCAGTCCGGCCCAGTCCTCGACGAGCTCGACGAGCGAGTCGTGGCCGTATTCATCGGGATCCGGGGGATCGACGGGGTACGCCTCACCGAACGTCAGGATCAGCGTGCACTCCGGGTCGCCCAAGGGGTTGCCCTCGTACCACAGGACGTGGTGGTGCCTGGTGAGGACCGCGTCGCTGACGAGACAGGTGTAGGCCCAGCCGAGCTCCTTCTCGCTGTACCCGTCGAACTCCTCCTCGGGGACGGTCTGCATGGCGGGCATCGCCAGCAACTCCTGTACCACGGTGGTGGAGAGCGGCGAGTGGGCGAGCGAATGCACGGGCATGGGGCGCGGTGCTCCTCCGGGTCGATGCGTGACGGGCCGAGGGCCGACGCGGGGATGATTTCACAGGAACCGGTCAGGTGTTCGTGCGATCTTCTTCATGAGACGGCAGGGGGAATACGTGTTGAAGTCGGAATCCTCACCGGAGCCGGTGGCAGGCCGGGGGCGCGGCTGGTACCGAGGTGACTGCCATGTGCACTCGGCGGTCTCGAACGGCGGCGAGCTGACGCCGGAGCGGCTCGTGGCTGATGCGCGGGCGGTGGGGCTGGACTTCCTCGCGGCCACCGAGCACAACACGGCCGTGACGCACGGCGCCTGGAGCCGGCACGGCGGCGACGATCCGCTGGTGATCCTGGGCCAGGAGGTCGTCACCCGGACCGGGCACTGGCTCGCGCTGGGGATCCCTTCAGGGCACGTGGTCGAGTGGCGCTACGGCGTGCGGGACAACGTGATCGACCGGCATCTGGACGAGGTCCACCGGGCCGGTGGGCTCTGCGTCGCCGCCCACCCCCACGCGCCGTACCCCTCCGGCACGTTCATGTACCCGTTCCAGGGGTTCGATGCGGTGGAGGTGTGGAACGGGCAGTGGAGTTCGGACGTGCCGTGGCAGGCGGACAATGAGGCGGCCCTGGCCGAATGGGGGCGGACCCTGGCTGCGGACATCCATCAGGGACGGTGGCGGCCTGCGATCGGCAACAGCGACACCCACCTCAAGGACCAGATGGGCGTCCCGCACACGGTCGTGCTCGCCGAGGACCTGAGCCCCGACGAGATTCTCGCCGGGATCCGTGCGGGCCGGACCTGGATCGCCGGATCGCTCGCAGTCGAGCTGTCGTTCACGGTCTCTGCGGGTGACCGGAGCGCGGGGATCGGTGAACGGCTGGAAGCCGGCGATGAGCCGGCCGTGGCCAGAGCGGAGGTGAGCGGTGTGCCGTCGGGCACGGTCAGCTTTCACACCGAGCGAGGAAGGGTGCACCGCACGTCGCTCACCCGCTCGGGACCGGGTGCCGTGGAGTGGCACGTCGGCGCGGCGGATTCGGCGTTCGTCCGTATCGAGGTACGCCATCGCGAAGGGCACATGGCGGCGCTCACCAATCCGATCATCCTGGACCGGGCCGGACCGCACCGGACGGACTGAACCGAACGGGAATCAGGTGGACCGGATGCACGATGCGACCGCCCCCCGGTGCCGTCGGCACCGGGGGGCGGTCGCCTGCGCCTGGGGTGTCAGCGCAGCTGCTCGTACGCCGGCAGCGTCAGGAAGTCCGCGTAGTCCTGGTCCAGGGAGACCTGGAGCAGCAGGTCGTGGGCCTGCTGCCACTTGCCCGTGGCGAAGGCCTCGTCGCCGATCTCGGCGCGGATCGTGGTCAGTTCCTCGGCCGCGATCCTGCGGGCCAGTTCCGCCGTGGCGTGCTCGCCGTTCTCGAAGACCACGTCCGCGTTGATCCACTGCCAGATCTGCGAGCGCGAGATCTCGGCGGTGGCCGCGTCCTCCATCAGGTTGAAGATGGCGACCGCGCCCATGCCGCGCAGCCACGCCTCGATGTAGCGGATGCCGACCGCGACGGCGTTGCGCAGACCGTCGTACGTGGGCTCGGCGTCCAGGGTGTCGATGGCGATCAGATCGCCCGCCGCCACCGAGACGTCCTCGCGCAGCCGCTCCTTCTGGTTCGGCTTCTCGCCGAGGACCGCGTCGAAGGAGGCCAGGGCGATCGGGACCAGGTCCGGGTGGGCGACCCAGGAGCCGTCGAAGCCGTCGTGCGCCTCGCGGTCCTTGTCGGCCTTGACCTTCTCGAACGCGACCTTGTTGACCTCGGCGTCCCGGCGCGACGGGATGAAGGCCGCCATGCCGCCGATGGCGTGGGCGCCGCGCTTGTGGCAGGTGCGGACGAGGAGTTCGGTGTACGCCCGCATGAACGGGGCGGTCATCGTGACCAGGTTGCGGTCGGGCAGGACGAACTTCGGGCCGCCGTCACGGAAGTTCTTGACGATGGAGAAGAGGTAGTCCCAGCGGCCGGCGTTCAGCCCGGAGGCGTGGTCGCGGAGCTCGTAGAGGATCTCCTCCATCTCGTACGCGGCGGTGATCGTCTCGATCAGCACGGTCGCGCGGACCGTGCCCTGCGGGATGCCGGCGTAGTCCTGGGCGAAGACGAAGATGTCGTTCCAGAGGCGGGCCTCCAGGTGGGACTCCGTCTTCGGCAGGTAGAAGTACGGGCCCTTGCCGAGGTCGATGAGGCGCTGCGCGTTGTGGAAGAAGTAGAGGCCGAAGTCGACCAGCGCGCCGGGCACCGGGGTGCCGTCGAGCCGCAGGTGGCGCTCGTCCAGGTGCCAGCCGCGGGGGCGGGTGACGACCGTGGCGAGCTCGTCGGCGGGCTTCAGGGCGTACGACTTGCCGGACTTGGGGTCGGTGAAGTCGATGGCGCGGTTGTACGCGTCGATCAGGTTGAGCTGGCCGACGACGACGTTCTCCCACGTCGGGGCGGAGGCGTCCTCGAAGTCGGCGAGCCAGACCCTGGCGCCCGAGTTCAGGGCGTTGACGGTCATCTTGCGGTCGGTCGGACCGGTGATCTCCACCCGGCGGTCGTTCAGCGCGGCGGGCGCCGGTGCGACCTTCCAGGAGTCGTCCGCACGGATCGCGGCGGTCTCCGGCAGGAAGTCCAGCGTGGAGGTGCGGGCGATCTCGGCGCGGCGCTCACCGCGTCGGGCGAGCAGTTCGTTGCGCCGGGGCGTGAACCGGCGGTGCAGCTCGGCCACGAACGCGAGGGCCGCGGGGGTGAGGACCTCGTCCTGCCGGGGCAGGGGCTCGGCATCGACGATGGCCAGCGAGGACGGCGCTGGTGCGGACATGAGCTGTCACTCCTTCAGCGGGCGGTGCGGGCGACGTCTCACGGCCGCCGGGTCGCCTGAAATGGCACGGCGTGCCATGGCATCCGGGATGCGGCCGTGGGCGCCGTCCGAGGTGCAGAGGGCTTCTGACCAGTGGATAGTAGTTTCCTCATGGTGGAAGTTCAATGGTTTGTTGATGTCGAGACTCTCCGGGGCGACAGAAGTGGGAGCCTCCTGGCGCAGCGTGCCAGTACGTTCACTCAAGGTGGGAGAGGTCCTCCGCCGTGTCGATGTCGTAGGCCTGAGCCACATCCGAACACTCGACGAGCGTGATCGCATCGCGGTGCGCCCGCAGATACGCCCGGGCCCCCTGGTCGCCCACCGCGCCCGCCGCGATGTCCGCCCACAGATCGGCCCCGAAGAGCACCGGATGGCCGCGCTCTCCGCCGTACGAGGCCGCCGCCAGGCTCGTCCGCGAGCGGTAGGCCGCCCGCACCCGGGCCACCGCTTCGGCGCCGATGCCGGGCTGGTCGACCAGGAGGACGACGACCGCGTCCGCACCCGTACCGGTGAGGGCGGTGAGCCCCGCCCGTAGCGAGGAGCCCATGCCTTCGGTCCACGCAGGGTTGACCGTCGACCCGGCGCCCGACAGATCCGCCTTTGCCCGCACCTCGTCGGCCGACGCGCCCAGCACCACCTGGACCGGCCCGCAGCCGCCCGCCCGGAGCGTCCGCACCGCGTGGTCGGCCAGCAGGCGGCCGCGGTGCTTCAGCAGGGCCTTCGGGCGCCCGCCGAGCCGCCGCCCGCCGCCCGCCGCGAGCAGCAGCCCGGCGATGACGGGGGAGGCGGACGGGGAGAGTGAGGAGGGAGCGTGCGGTGTGCTTGTCATTCCGCCTGGATACCCCAGACGGAGCGTTCCCGCACGGGCCGACCCGGCCCGCCCGCCCGCGTCAATGTGCGGGACACTCCGAGTTCCGTCCGCGGAGTGGCGCCCGACACCTGTCATGGCGTTAACTTGCCCGCACCCCCGGACACTTGACCACGGTTCGGGGCTTGGTCGAAACACCGGCACAAAGATGTGCGAGGGGGAGTGCTTTGTTGAAGAGCGTGGGGCAGGCGCGGGTGACCAGCAGTGACGAGGACCCGAGAGTGACGGAGTTGCGTACGGCCGTCGCCCGGCTCCGCCGGGAGCTGGCCGGACATCCGGCGGAGTTCCCCGACCGCGCCATCGCCGAGGACGAGCTGGCGGCGCTGGACTCGATGGCGGCCGGTGGCGCGCCCGAGATTCCCCGGCTCCGCCGGTCGCTGCTGCTGATCGCCGGGGCGGTCGGTTCGGTCAGCGCGCTGGCGTCGGCACTCAGGGACGTACGGATCGCGGTCGATCTGTTCGGCGAGCCGCCGCGCCGCTGATGCGCGGGCTGCCGCGCCGTTGACGTGTGAGCGGCACGCCGCTGGTGTGTGCGTCGCCGCGACGACGGAGCCGCCGGGGAGGGGCGGGGGCCCACCTCGGTGGCCTCAGCGGCGGATCAGCCTGCGGGCCGTCGCCGCGGCGACGGCCGCGGTGCGCGAGTCCACGCCCAGTTTGGCGTAGATGTGCACCAGATGGGACTTCACCGTCGCCTGGCTGAGGAAGAGCTTCTTGCTGATCTGAAGGTTCGACAGCCCCTCGCCGACCAGTTGCAGCACCTCCAGCTCGCGCTTGGTGAGCGCCTGGGCCGGCATCCGCATGCGGTCCATCAGCCGGTGCGCGACGGCCGGCGCCAGGGCGGAGCGGCCGGCCGCCGCCGTACGCACCGCGGCGGCCAGCTCCTCCGGCGGGGCGTCCTTGAGCAGATAGCCCGCCGCGCCGGCCTCCACCGCCGCGAGGATGTCGGCGTCGCTGTCGTACGTCGTCAGGATCAGCACCCGGGGCGCGTCCGGCGCCGCGGTGATCGCGGCGGTGGCCTCCGAACCGTGCATGCCCGCACCGAACTGCAGGTCCATCAGGACGACGTCGAACTCACCGGTCGCCGCCAGGGCCACCGCCCGTTCGGCGGTGGCGGCCTCGGCGACGACACGGAAGTCCGGCTCGGTGTCCAGTACGGCCCGCAGGCCCGCCCGTACCACCGGGTGGTCGTCGGCGAGCAGCAGTCTGATCGGAGGCGTCATGCGGCGTCCTGTCCGGTCCGGCCGACGGGGAGAGGCAGCGGCAGGGTCAGGGCGACGGCCGTTCCCTGGCCGGGCGCCGACTCGACACTCAGGGTGCCGCCCAGCGAACGGGCCCGGGACCGCATGGCCGGCAGGCCGAAGCCGCTCGTCCCGGTGCCCGTGCTCACGGCGGAGTCGTCCGTGAAGCCGTGGCCGTCGTCGACCACGTCCAGCGCCACCGAGGTGTCCATGAAGCTCAGGGTGATCTCCGCACGCCGCGCGTCGGCGTGCTGCACCGTGTTGGCGAGCGCCGACTGCGCGGTACGCAGCAGCGCCACCTCGTACGGCGTGGGCAGCTCCACCGGGGTGCCGCTGACGGCGAAACTCACGGTCAGCGCGGGAGTGGTGGTGCGGGCCGAGAGGCGTTCCAGGGCGGCGGCCAGGGAGCCGTTCTCCAGGTCGGGCGGAGTCAGGGCGCGCACGAAGCGACGGGCCTCGGCGAGATTGTCCTGGGCGGCCTCGCGTGCCTGGCGGACATGGGCCGCGGCGGGGGCGTCCGCCGGAAGGGTGCGTTCCGCGGCGCGCAGCAGCAGCTGGATGCTGGAGAGGCCCTGCGCGAGGGTGTCGTGGATCTCGCGGGCCAGCCGTTCACGTTCGGCGAGCGTCCCTGCGGTGCGCTCGGCCTCGGCCAGCTCCGCACGGGTCGAGACGAGCTCCTCGATGAGCTCGCGGCGCCGCTCGCTCTCGCGGAACAGCGCGTCGTACCCGAGGACCGTGGCGACGGCGACGGCAGCCCCGAGCAGCGGGCCGATGAACGTGCCGGGGGTGACCGGCTCGCCGTGCAGCAGGAAACTGGCGATCGCGGCCGCCGCCGTCACCACCACGGCAGGCAGGCTCCAGCGGATCGGCAGCAGGTGGAGCTGGAGGAAGTAGAGCGGGAACGCCAGCCACAGCGCGTCCGGCGACAGTGTGAGCAGCACCAGCCAGAGCGCCTCCAGCACCGCGAGCCAGAGCGCCCCCGCCGGGGTCCGGGGCTGGACGGACGGGGCCAGTGCCCCCGCCGCGTAGACCGCGGCCAGCACGCCCGAGACCACGACGACGGCACCGGAGTGCGGGGCGTCGTCGCTCACGGCCTTGACCGCGGCGAGCGCCAGCAGCCCCAGCAGCAGGGCATGCAGGCACAGCCGCAGCGCTGCGGCGACCGGGGGATGGACACGTGTTTCCATGATTCGTCCAGCGTAGACGCGGGGTGTGCGGGGCCGGTCAATCGAAAGGTTGATGTCGGGACCGGCCCGCGGGCGATGTTTCCGCGGCGGTGAATGCCGAGGCTTGAGTCATGTTCGTCGCATGGAGAGATCTTCGGTTCGCCAAGGGCCGGTTCGCGCTCATGGGCACGGTCGTGGTGCTGATCACGCTGCTCGTGGGCCTGCTGTCCGGCCTCACGGCCGGGCTGGCCCGGGAGAACACCTCGGCCGTCACGGGGCTGAACGCCGACCACCTGGCGTTCGCCGCCCCGCCCGACGGCCAGTCGGTGTCCTTCACCAATTCGACCGTACGCGAGACCGCCTGGCGGAGCTGGGAGAAGCAGCCGGGGGTCGAGGCGGCGCAGCCGCTCGGCATCCGCACGCTGAACGCCGCCGCGGGGGAGCGGACGGCGGCCGTCTCGGCGTTCGGCGTCGAGCCGGGCAGTGGCCTGGCGCCGTCGGGCACCCCGGTCGGACCGGGCACGGTCGTGCTCTCCGAGCAGGCCGCCGAGGACCTGGCGGCCGGCGCCGGCGACCGGCTGCGGCTCGGCGGCGACGAGGTCACCGTCGCAGCGGTCGCCGGCGACGCCTCGTACAGCCATACGCCGGTCGTGTGGACGGCACTCGCCGACTGGCAGCGGTTCGGGGCCGACGGCGAGGGCGGCGCGGAGCACGCCACCGTGATCGCGCTGACCACCACCGGCGGGACCGATCTGGCCGCCGGCGACCGGGCGGCGGGCACCAGCACGCTCACGCTCGACGGCTCCCTCACCGCCATCGGTTCCTATCAGGCCGAGAACGGCTCGCTCCAGCTGATGCGCGGCTTCCTCTTCGCCATCTCCGCCCTGGTCATCGGCGCCTTCTTCACCGTCTGGACGATTCAGCGCAGCGGCGATGTCGCCGTCCTCAAGGCACTGGGTGCCTCCACGCCGTATCTGCTGCGGGACGCGCTCGGGCAGGCCGTGGTGATGCTCGCGATCGGTACGGGGCTGGGCACCGCGCTCGCCTCCGGCATCGGTGCGCTGGTCGGCGGCGGAGCCGTGCCCTTCGTCCTGGAGGCGTCGACCGTTCTCGTCCCGGCGGCCGTGATGATCGCCCTCGGAGCGGTCGGGGCGGCCCTGTCCATCCGGCGGATCACCGCCGTCGACCCGCTCACCGCACTGGGGAGCGCCCGATGACGTCCACGCCGCCTCTTGCCCCTGCGTACCGCATCCCGGAGTGCGCGACAACGTCCACGCAGTCTCTTACCCCCGCGCAGCGCACGCCGGAGTGCGCGATGACGGCCACACCGCCTCTCACCCCGCGCACCACACCCCGGAGTGCCCGATGACCCTCACGCTCACCGATGTCACGCTCACCTACCCCGACGGCGACGGACGGCTCACCGCACTGGACCGCGTCGCACTCGATGTACCCGCGGGCACGCTCACCGCGGTCGTCGGCCCCTCCGGCTCCGGGAAGTCGAGCCTGCTCGCCGTGGCGGCCACCCTGGTCACCCCCGACGAGGGCGCTGTCGTCGTCGCCGGCACGGACACCGCCGGGCTGGGCCGGGCCGAGAAGGCGGCGCTGCGCCGCGAACGGATCGGCATCGTCTTCCAGCAGCCGAACCTGCTGCCGTCCCTGACCGCGGCGGAACAGCTCCAGGTCATGACCCACCTGTCCGGCGGGGCGGCCCGGACCGCCCGCGCCCGCGCACTGGAGCTGCTCGACGCCGTCGGTCTCGCCGACAAGGCCGACCGCCGGCCCCATCAGCTCTCGGGCGGTCAACGCCAGCGGATCAACATCGCGAGGGCCCTGATGAACGACCCCGCGGTCCTGCTCGTCGACGAACCGACCAGCGCACTGGACCACGAACGGGGCGCGGCGGTGCTCGATCTCCTCGTCTCGCTGACCCGGCAGCGGTCCACGGCGACCGTCATGGTCACCCACGACCGGACCCATCTGGACCGGATGGACCTGACGGTCACGATGGAGGACGGCAGGCTGACCCCACAGGCACAGGCACAGGCACAGACGCAGGCGCAAGCACCGGCCTGAGCGTCGTGGGGGCGGATACGGCGAAGGGGCGGCCGGAGCCCGAAGGCTCCGGCCGCCCCTCCTCGCGTCTCAGCCGGCCGCCCCGCTGCTGGCCAGTGCCTCGGACAGCTCCTTCGCGGCCTGCTGGAGGATCGGCACGATCCGCTCGGTGGCTGCCTCGGTCACCCGGCCCGCCGGGCCCGAGATCGAGATCGCGGCGGAGGTCGGGGAGTTGGGCACCGACACCGCCAGACAGCGGACCCCTATCTCCTGCTCGTTGTCGTCCACCGCGTAGCCCACCCTGCGGACCTGCTCCAGGGCGTCCAGGAAACCGTCCGGGGTGGTGATCGTCTTCTCCGTCGCGGCCGGCATCCCGGTGCGCGTGAGCAGGGCCCGCACCTCGTCCGGCGGGGTGTGCGCCAGGAGTGCCTTGCCCACGCCGGTGGAGTGCGGCAGCACCCGGCGGCCCACCTCGGTGAACATGCGCATCGAGTGCTTGGACGGCACCTGTGCCACGTACACGACCTCGTCGCCGTCCAGCAGCGCCATGTTGGCCGTCTCGCCGGTCTCCTCGACCAGCCGGGCCAGATAGGGGCGGGCCCAGGTGCCGAGCAGTCGCGCGGCGGACTCGCCGAGCCGGATCAGGCGCGGGCCGAGCGCGTAGCGCCGGTTGGGCTGCTGGCGTACGTAGCCGCACACCACGAGCGTGCGCATGAGCCGGTGAATGGTGGGCAGCGGGAGTCCGCTGCTCGCGGAGAGCTCGCTCAGGCCGACCTCGCCCCCCGCATCGGCCATCCGCTCCAGCAGATCGAAGGCACGCTCAAGGGACTGCACACCGCCGCTGGAACCGGCGGGCTTGGAGTCGGAAGTGCTGGCGTGGGACGGCGGCACGTCAACGGTCCTTTCGAAGCGGAAGAGCAAGGCAGCAGCCTACCGGGCGCTTCCCGATCGGCCCACTGTCGCAAGGGCACCGTCCTGGCCGGTCAGGGCCCGTTCGTCCAGGTGCCGCGGCCGGGCCGGCGGTCTGTACGGCGTCGCGCACAGCCCACTCTACATTCCGCACTGCGAAATCAGTCTTTTACTCTGTGGAAATCTCCGGTCGGAGTCACGCGTGGTCGGCTGAGCGTCCCGAGCGGAGGATGGGGTCTTGACGGGGCGCATTCCCGTGTGAAGACTCCTTCAACAGTTCGTTGAACAACAGTTCGTTGAATTCATGAAGTGGGGAGCACCGGTGTCGGGTACGGACGTGGAACTGGTACTGCGCTCGACGCATGTCGTCACCCCGGAGGGCACGCGGCCCGCCGCGGTCCATGTCGCGGGCGGGACGATCGCCGCCGTCCTGCCGTACGAAGCCGAGGTGCCGGAGGGCGCCCGGGTGGAGGACCTCGGTGACGACGTCCTGATGCCCGGGCTCGTGGACACGCACGTCCATGTGAACGACCCCGGCCGCACCGAGTGGGAAGGCTTCCACACGGCCACCCGCGCCGCCGCGGCCGGCGGGATCACCACGCTGCTCGACATGCCGCTCAACTCCCTCCCGCCGACCACCACCGTCGAGCACCTGCGCGTCAAGCGTCAGGTGGCGGCCCCCAAGGTCCACGTCGACACCGGCTTCTGGGGCGGCGCCATCCCTTCGAACGTCAAGGATCTGCGCCCCCTGTACGAGGCCGGGGTGTTCGGCTTCAAATGCTTCCTCTCGCCCTCCGGCGTCGAGGAGTTCCCCGAACTGGACCAGGAGCAGCTGGCCCGGTCGATGGCCGAGATCGCGGGCTTCGGCGGCCTGTTGATCGTGCACGCCGAGGACCCGCACCACCTGGAGTCCGCACCGCAGCGCGGCGGTCCCGCCTACGCCGACTTCCTCGCCTCACGGCCGCGCGACGCCGAGAACACCGCGATCGAGGGACTCATCTCCCACGCGAGGCGTCTGAACGCGCGCGTCCACATCCTGCACCTCTCCTCCAGCGACGCACTGCCGCTGATCGCCGCGGCCAAGCGCGAGGGGGTCCGCGTCACCGTCGAGTCCTGCCCGCACTTCCTCACCCTCACCGCCGAGGAAGTCCCGGACGGGGCAACCGAGTTCAAGTGCTGTCCGCCGATCCGTGAGGCCGCCAACCAGGACGCGTTGTGGCAGGGGCTCGCCGACGGCACCATCGACTGCATCGTCTCCGACCACTCGCCCTGCACCACCGACCTCAAGACGGCCGACTTCGCCTCCGCCTGGGGCGGCATCTCCTCCCTCCAGCTCGGACTGCCCGCCATCTGGACCGAGGCCCGCAGGCGGGGCCACTCGCTCGACGACGTCGCCCGCTGGATGTCGTCCGCCCCCGCCGCACTGGCCGGTCTGACCGCCAAGGGCGCGATCGAGGCGGGCCGCGACGCCGACTTCGCCGTCCTGGCACCCGACGCGACCTTCACCGTCGACCCGGCCGAACTCTTCCACCGCAACCAGGTCACCGCGTACGCCGGCCGGACCCTGCAAGGCGTCGTCCGGTCGACCTGGCTGCGCGGCGTACGGATCGCCACCGAAGGCACCCTCGCCGCGCCCACCGGCCGCCTCCAGACAAGGAACAACTGACCATGACGGCGACAGTGCACTTCACCGGCGACGCGAACCCGTACGGGGGCGGCGACCCCTACGCCGACTACCGCACCGCCGACTTCCCCTTCACCCACCTGGTCGACCTCGCCGACCGGCGGCTCGGCGCGGGTGTGATCGCCGCCAACGACGAGTTCTTCGCGGAGCGCGAGAACCTCCTGAAGCCGGAGCCCGCCCACTTCGACCCCGAACACTTCGGGCACAAGGGCAAGATCATGGACGGCTGGGAGACCCGTCGCCGTCGCGGCGTGAGCGCCGCACAGCCGCACCCGGTGGACGAGGACCACGACTGGGCGCTGGTCCGCCTCGGCGCGCCGGGCGTCGTACGCGGCATCGTCGTCGACACCGCCCACTTCCGTGGCAACTACCCGCAGGCGGTCTCCGTCGAAGGCGTCTCGCTGCCCGGGTCACCGTCCCCCGACGACCTCCTCGCGCCCGGCGTGACCTGGATGACGCTCGTCCCCCGCACGGCCGTCGGCGGCCACGCGGCGAACGGCTTCACCGTCGACGCCGGGCAGCGCTTCACCCACCTGCGGGTCAAGCAGCACCCCGACGGGGGCATAGCCAGGCTCCGGGTGTACGGGGAAGTCGCCCCGGACCCCGTCTGGCTGACGGCGCTCGGCACGTTCGACCTCGTCGCGCTGGAGAACGGCGGCCGGGTCGAGGACGCGTCGGACCGCTTCTACTCCCCGGCGACCAACACCATCCAGCCCGGCAGGTCCCGCAAGATGGACGACGGCTGGGAGACCCGGCGCCGGCGCGACAAGGGCAACGACTGGATCCACTACCACCTCGTCGAAGAGGCGGAGATCCGTGCCGTCGAGATCGACACCGCCTGCCTGAAGGGCAACTCGGCCGGCTGGGCGAGCCTTTCGGCCCGGGACACGGAGGGTGGCGACTGGGCCGAAATCCTGCCCAGGACCCGGCTGCAGCCCGACACCAACCACCGCTTCGTCCTGACCGGGGCGGTACGGGCCGCCGAGGTCCGCGTCGACATCTTCCCGGACGGCGGCATCTCGCGGCTGCGCCTCTTCGGCTCGCTGACGCCACAGGGTGCCGCGCGGCTGACTGCCCGTCACGTCGAGCTGGGCGGCTGAACCGACCCCTGCCGGAGGCCTCCCGGCGGTGGCCGACCGCCCCTGCCGGAGGCCTCCTGGCGAGGGCCCGACCGCCCCTGCCGGAGGCTTCCCGGCGGTGGCCGACCGCCCCTGCCGGAGGCTGTCCGTATTCGGGCGATACCGTTGCGGATGTGGGACCCTGCCCGGGTTCACTCACATCCCCCACAGGAGTCGCCATGATCTTCATCGCCGTCAAGTTCACCGTCCGCACCGCCGAGCGCGACAACTGGCTTCCGGCCGTCGAGGAATTCACCGTAGCCACCCGCCAGGAGCCCGGGAACGTGTTCTTCGACTGGTCCTGCAGCGTCGAGAACCCGGACCAGTTCGTGCTGCTGGAGGCGTTCGCGTCCCCCGAGGCCGGTGCTGCCCACGTGCAGTCGGCGCACTTCGCGGCGGCGATGGACACGATGGCGGACCTGGTGGCGGAGGTGCCCGAGATCATCAATGTCGAGGTGCCGGGCGAGGGCTGGTCCCGTATGGCTGAGGTGCAGCCGCGGTCCAGCTGAAACGGAGGGCGGTTCGCCGCCCTCCCGCCTCAGAACTCCTCGTGCACCTCGGGGTCGCCGCCGAACCGCTCCTGCGGACCGGCGGAGATGCGTGCCAGCTCGTCCGGTGTCAGCTCGAAGCCGAACAGGTCGAGGTTCTCGCGCTGTCGGCCCGGGTCGGCCGACTTCGGGATCGGGACGGCACCCAGCTGGGTGTGCCAGCGCAGCACGGCCCGGCCCGGCGTCACCCCGTGCGCCGCGGCGATCGCGACGAGCTGGGGGTCGGCCAGCAGGTCGCGGCCGCGCCCCAGCGGGCTCCAGCTCTCGGTCACGATGCCCTTGGCGTCGTGCACGGCCCGCAGCTCCTCCTGCGGCAGCCGCGGATGCATCTCGATCTGGTTGACGGCGGGCAGCACCCCCGTCTCCTCCTCCAGCCGCGTGAGGTGGGCCGCGGTGAAGTTGGAGACCCCGATCGAGCGCACGAGCCCGTCCTCGCGCAGCCGGATCAGTGCCCGCCAGGTGTCCACGTACAGATCGAGGCGCGGCAGTGGCCAGTGGATGAGATACAGGTCCACGTAGGAGAGCCCCAGGTGGCGGCGGGACTCCTCGAACGAGGCGAGGGTCTTCTCGTAACCCTGGTGCCGGCCCGGGACCTTGGTGGTGACGAAGATGTCCTCCCGGGGCACGCCGCTGCGGGCGATGCCGCGGCCCGTCCCGGTCTCGTTGCCGTAGTTCAGCGCGGTGTCGACGAGCCGGTAGCCGAGACCCAGCGCCCCGGCGACGGCTTCCTCGGCCGCGGCGTCGTCGAGTGGCCAGGTGCCGAGTCCCACCGCGGGGAGCGTACGGCCGTCGTTGAGGGTGTGTACCGGGGTCGCGGGCATGATCGTCCCTTCTCGGCGGATCGCTGCCCGGCCAGCCTAACGAGCTGGTCAGGACCGACCGCCCCGGCCCGCCGCCTCGCCGTGCAACCGGGTGATGACCTCGTCGACCCGGCCCCGCTCGTAGCCGCGGCGGACCAGTTCGAAGGCCGGGTTGCCGGCCGGCGGGGCGCCGCCGAGGAGCTGGGTGAGGTAGGCCTCGACCTGGTCGCGGTCGTACCCCCGCCTGGCGATGCGGAATCCGAACCGCTCGTACAGCGGACGGTCGTCCTCTTCGCCCGGTGTGGACATGAGTGCCTCCTCAGGCCGGAATCATTGTCCTCACCCTGCCACGGTCAGGCCGCGTGGCCACCGTCCACGACCATTTCCGCACCGGTGATGTACGCAGCCTCGTCGCCGGCCAAGTACGCGATCATCGCGGCCACTTCGCCCGGAGTGGCGAACCGGTCCAGCGCGTTCGCCGCCCGCTGCCCGGCGGCGTACGGGCCGTCGGCGGGGTTCATGTCGGTGTCGACCGCACCGGCCTGGACCAGATTGACCGTGATCCCGCGCGGGCCGAGCTCTCGGGCGAGCGGCTTGGTCAGTCCGGACAGTGCCGACTTGCTCATCGCATAAAGGGTGGAGCCGGGACCGCCCGCGTACCGGCTCAGGGCCGTACCGACGGAGATGATGCGGCCCCCTTGTTCCAGCACACCGGCCGCAGCCCGGCAGGCCAGGAAGACCGCCCGTACGTTGACGGCGAGTACCCGGTCGACATCGGCGTCGGTGAGGCCTCCGATCGGGCCGAGGACGCCGATGCCCGCGTTGTTGACCAGGATGTCGAGCCGGCCGAAGGTCTCTGCCGTCCGGCGCACCGCCGCGGGGACGGCCTCCGGGTCGGCCGAGTCCGCGCGCAGGGCGACGGCGCGGCGGCCGCCCGCCTCGATCTTCCGCACGACCTCGCGGGCGGCGTCCTCGTCCTGTACGTAGGTCAGCGCCACGTCGGCGCCGTCCTGGGCGAGCCGCAGGGCGGTCGCGGCGCCGATGCCGCGGCTGCCGCCGGTGACGAGCGCGGTGCGGTTCGTGCTGACGGTGCTGTTCATCAGGGTTCCTGTCCGTTGCCGGTCGTGCTGACAGGACCAAGCAAAGTCCTTCGGCGCACCGGACACCGGCGGGAATTGGACGCCGACTCCGGTACGGCGGGTCCGGCCGATGCGTTCCGGCCGTGCGGGGTCGGAGCGGATGGAGGGGAATCGTCAGGAGTTCCCGAAAGGAAGGGCCATGGCGAAGCCGGCACTCACCGGTACGTGAGCCGACGGCGTGGTCCCTTCAACCACCCTGCGGCGGACGCCACTTCGGTGATCGGCCGAGCGTCGTGAGGATGAGTCCCAGCGTGCCGGACCCGCCGGCTACCGCGCGGTCGCCGGGATCCAGGGCCGGCCGGAAGGCCGCGCCCGGCAGCTCGCGCCGCGCCCCGCCCGGGACGCGCAGGGCGATCGGCAGTGCGGCCTCGACGACGGCCGGGGGGAGGGCCGTGCGCACGCCCAGGGCGGCGGCCACGTCCCAGGAGTGCACGACGTAGTCGATGAAGTGGAACCCGATGGCGGTGGTCGCGGCGAAAGTCGCCTCCGTGCTGATCTCCGGGAGCGTGAACCGCCCCTCCATCACGCCCGGTCGGGCGAAGCCGTCCAGGACGGCGTGGGCCGTCCCGCGGTACCAAGCCACCGGATCCTCGCCGGCCGGACGAGGCTCCCAGACGGACGGGTCGGCCCCTTCTCCCCGCGCGGCGGCGGCGAACCCGATGTGCTGGGCGCCCATGTGCTCCACGAGGAGCCGTAGGGTCCAGCGCTCGCAGGGGGTGGGCCGGTCCCAGTCGCCGGGGGCCGCGCGCTCCACGACGCGGACGGATTCCAGGACCGCGGCCCGGTCGAACCGTGCGATGTCCACGGTGTGGTTCCTTTCGGGAGGGGTGGATGAGTCGGTGCGGCCGAGCGGGTTCAGGACCCGGACGCGGGCCACGGGCCGTCGCCGGAGAGCAGGCGCCAGGCGGACTCGCGCAGCGCGGTGCGGCCGGTGAACGGGGTGTGCCAGGTGGCCGAGCGCAGGGTGCCCCGGCCTTGGTACGCGTGCACGATGCGCCGGTGGTCGGGGCGCGCGACGAATCCCAGCAGGTGTTCGCGTGCCGTCCAGACCGTGATCGAGCCCGAGCGGTTCATCCGGGGGCCGACGTCCGCCCACAGCCACATGCCGACCGCGCCGGGCGTCTGCGGCCAGGTGCGGCGCAGCCGCATGCCGGCCGCCCCGACGGAGAAGGTGGTCCAGGGGCGGTGGGTGACGAATTCGGTGACGGAGACGACCACTTCGGTGCCGCGGCCGGGAGGCTCGGCGGCCGGGCCGTCCTGCCAAGCCGTGCTCCAGAGGGTGTGCGGCATGTGTGGCCCTTTCCATGGTCCGGCGCGGCCGTCCGCGGCGGATGCCCGTAACAGTACAACTGGACGAACGATCGTGCTGTTTGTTTTCGCCAGTCGGTCCTGACCGGCCCGGCCGGGGTCGAGTGGTACGGGTCTCTACAGCGCGGCCGGCAGTGACGAGGCGTCAACTGCCACCGTCCGCAGCCGGCCCAGGATCGCGCGCGCTGCCCTCGGATAGCTGTCCGGGCTGTCACGGAGCACGGAATCGCCGTTGGCCAGTTCCAGGAACGCGATGATCTCGAAGGCGAGTTGCGGGACATCGCAGTCCGTACGGATCTCGCCCAGCGTCCGCGCCTCCTCGATCCGTCGTTCCACGAACGCGACCCAGCCGGCCTGCGCGGCCGCGACCGCGTCATGCACCGCGCCCTCGCGGGCATCGAACTCCGCGATGGCCGCGTAGAAGAAGCAGCCCCCCGGGAACACCCGCTCCTGGGAGTACGCGATCCAGCGCTCGCACATCCGCCGGATCCGTCCGAGGCCGGAGGGCGTGGCGAGGGCCGGCTGCACGACATGCTCGTCGTACACCGCGACGGCGGTCCGCACGGTTGCCAGCTGGAGCTCCTCCTTGGAGCCGAAGAGGGCGAACACGCCGCTCTTGCTCAGCCGGAGGTCCGTGGCCAGCCGGCCGAGGGACAGACCTTCCAAGCCCTCGACCGAAGCGACCGCCGCCGCCCGGGCGAGGATCAGCTGACGGGTGCGATTGCCCCGTTCGACCCTTCCGTCCTGGCGCTCTCCCGCCATCTGGCGACTCCGTACTCCGTGAGGTGGGGGCGGCTGCCGTCGGACCGGTCCCGGGTCTCGCCATTGTAGGAGGGGGCCCGGTAGCGTGATCGCTCCGCGTGCGAGCCAGTGAGGTCTCCACATCAGTCCTGTGGAGAACCAGGAGTTCCGGGTGTCCTCTGTCGCCGTGCCCGTCCTCGCCCCGCCGCGCCGGGCGTGGGTCACCGATCTGCCGGTCCTGCTCGTCGCGGTGGTCTGGGGTTCCAGTTATCTGGCCGCCAAGGGCATCACCACGTCGCAGACCGTCATAGCCGTCCTCGTGCTGCGGTTCGCCGTCGTGCTGCCCGTCCTGGTGGCCGCCGGATGGTCCCGGCTGCGGGCGCTGAGTGCGGCCCAGTGGCGGGGTGCCGGACTGCTGGGCCTGGTGCTCAGCGGGATCTTCCTGGTGGAGACGTACGGCATCGTGCACACCTCGGCGACCAACGCCGGGCTCATCATCAGCCTCACCATGATCTTCACCCCGCTCGCCGAGGCCACCGTGACGCGGACCCGGCCGACCGGGGCCTTCCTCTCGGCCGCCGGGCTCTCCGTCGCCGGAGTGGTGCTGCTGACCCAGGGGGGCGGATTCACCAGCCCCTCGGCGGGTGATCTGCTGATGCTGGTCGCCGCACTCGCCCGCACCCTCCATGTGCTCCTGATGGCGCGCATCAAGTCCGTCCAGTCGGCGGACTCGCTGTCGCTGACGACGGTCCAGCTCGGCAGCGCCGTCGCCGTCTTCGCTCTGCTGGCCGCCGCTCCCGGCACCGGGGAGCCGCCCTGGTCGGTCGCCGCCGGGTTCGGCGTCCGGGAGTGGGGCGGACTGCTGTTCCTGTCGGTGTTCTGCACGCTCTTCGCGTTCTTCGTGCAGATGTGGTCCGTACGCCGCACCTCACCGTCCCGGGTCAGCCTGCTGCTCGGTACGGAACCGCTGTGGGCCGCCGCCGTCGGAATCGCGATCGGCGGTGAACGGCTGGGCGTCCTGGGGGTCGCGGGCGCGGTGCTCGTACTGGCCGGAACGGCCTGGGGGCGCCGCAGTGCGGACGTGGCTACTCCTTGACCGCATCCGACGCGATCATGACGGCGGCCCCCGCCACCACCAGCACGATGCAGGCGAACAACGAGTAGTCGCCGATGAACGGCACCCGTTGCACCACGCTGAAGAAGCTGAACCAGTCGAGCCATTCATGGAGCAGTCCGGCGGCACCCTGGACGAAGACCAGGAAGCCGACCGTCTCGCAGAGTCTCTTCATGGGAGCGAGCCTGTCGGGCCGCGCACGGGTGCCGCGTCGGCCAGAGGTCTGCGCGGCAGGTCCGAAAGTCGCCGCTTCCGCGACTTTGGTCGCTGCGCGGCCCGGAACGCCCGGAAGCCCCGCCCCGGCTGCGTAGCTTTGTCGATATGACGCGCACCGAATACCCCTGGCTGCTGCCCTCGGCGATGGCCGACCCCGAGCTGCCGGGCGACCGGGGCGGCCGGATGCGCCGCACTGTGCGCGACTGGATTGTCGACATCACGGCCTTCCTGTGCGCGGCAGGCATCGGGCTGGCGGCCGTCGCCGCGGTCGAGGCCGACGAGACCACCCTCCACGTCTTCGTCCTCGTCGACTCGCTCGCCGGTGCCGCGGCCTGCTGCGCGTTGTGGGTCCGGCGCCGGTGGCCCGTCGGCCTCGCGATCGTGCTGACGCTCGTGTCCGCCGTCGAACCGGCCGCGGCGGGGGCCTGGCTGGTGGCGCTGTTCAGCGTGGCCGTCCACCGGCCCTTCCGCCCCGTGGCCTTCATCGGCGCCGGGGCCCTGCTGGTCGCCCCCGTACAGCCGTATTTGCGCCCCGACCCGTCCACCTCGTTCGTCGCGTCCACCATCATCGGGCTGCTGCTGGTCCTGCTCGTGCTCAGCTGGGGCATGGTCGTACGGGCCCGGCGCCAGCTCGTCGTCACGCTGCGCGAGCGCGCCAGGCGGGCGGAGACCGAGGCGGGACTCCGCGCCGAGCAGGCGCAGCGGCTGGCCCGCGAGGACATCGCCCGTGAGATGCACGACGTCCTCGCCCACCGGCTGACCCTGCTCAGCGTCCACGCGGGCGCCCTCGAGTTCCGCCCCGACGCACCCCCGGCCGAAGTCGCACGTGCCGCCGGAGTCATCCGGGACAGCGCGCACGAGGCACTCCAGGACCTGCGCGAGATCATCGGCGTCCTGCGCAGCCCCCGTGACGGCGACGGCGACCGGCCGCAGCCGACCCTCGCCACGCTGGACACCCTCGTCGCCGAATCCCGGCTGGCCGGCATGAAGGTCACCCTCGACAACCGCATCACCGACCCTGCCGCAGCCCCCGCCGCCACCGGCCGCACCGTCTACCGCATCGCCCAGGAGGGCCTGACCAACGCCCGTAAGCACGCCCCCGGCACCGAGGTGACCGTCACGGTGGGCGGCGGCCCGGGGCAGGGGATCACCGTCGAAGTGCGCAACCCGGCCCCCACCGAACCCTTCGAGCACGTACCGGGATCCGGCCAGGGCCTCATCGGCCTGACGGAGCGGGCCACCCTCGCGGGGGGCCGCCTCGACCACGGACCGGAACCGGACGGCGGGTTCGGGGTGCGGGCCTGGCTACCGTGGTCCTCATGACCGACCCGACGCCCACGCCCACGCCCCGGCCCGTCCGGCTGATCGTCGTCGACGACGACCCGCTCGTACGGGCGGGGCTCACCCTCATGCTCGGCGGCGCCGACGACATCGACATCGTGGGGGAGGGGGCCGACGGCACCGAGGCCGTCGAACTCGTCGACCGGCTCCGGCCCGACGTGGTCCTGATGGACATCCGGATGCCGGTCATGGACGGGCTGACCGCGACCGAGGCGCTGCGCAGCCGCCCCGACGCCCCCGAGATCGTCGTCCTGACGACGTTCCACGCCGACGAGCAGGTGCTCCGCGCCATCCGTGCCGGAGCCGCAGGCTTCGTCCTCAAGGACACACCGCCCGCGCAGATCGTCGACTCCGTGCGGCGGGTGGCGGCCGGCGATCCCGTCCTGTCGCCCGCGGTCACCCGTCAGCTGATGGTCCGCGCCGCGGGCTCCGGGCAGGAGGAGCGGGCGGGCCGCGCCGAACGGGCCCGGCAGCGCATCGCGTTGCTGGCCGACCGGGAGCGAGAGGTGGCCGTCGCCGTCGGACACGGCCGCTCCAACGCGGAGATCGCCGCCGCCCTCTATCTGAGCGTGGCCACGGTGAAGACCCAGGTGTCCCGGATTCTCGCCAAGTTCGGCTTCAACAACCGTGTCCAGATCGCGCTGCTGGTCCATGACGCGGGCCTCCTCGACGGCGACGGCGACACCGGCCCGTCCTGAACCCCTCGTTCGCGCGGGACCGCGCCTCGGGGCGACCGGCACACGGAGCGCCGCACCGCGATCCGTACACTGCTGGAACGCTGCCCCGACTCGCACTCGCACTCGCACTCGGCCTGGATGCCGGGGAGCCGGACCGGTTGCCGGGCACGCTGATCCGCAGAGCGCGCAGGCTCCCCGTGCGCCGGTGACAGGGACTCGCTCTCCGGGCGGTTCGCCGGCGAGACAGAGAGGACCCCGCCATGACCGGACTCGACCTGCAGACGGCACAGAAGGTACTCGACAGCCAGCCGTTCAGCGCCCTCGTCGGCGCACGGATCACCGCCTTCGGCGGCGGCGCTGCCACGCTGGAGATCGACAGCCGTGAGGAGTTGCGGCAGCAGAACGGATTCCTGCACGGAGGCGTGCTCGCCTACGCAGCCGACAACGCCCTCACCTTCGCCGCCGGCACGACGCTGGGCCCGGCGGTACTGACCGGCGGCTTTTCGATCCAGTACCTCCGCCCGGCCACCGGCGCCACACTCGTCGCGCGTGCGGAGGTCGTCCACACCGGCCGCAGGCAGGCCGTGGCGCGCTGCGATCTGTTTGTCGTTGGCCAGGACGGCGCAGAGACACTGTGTGCCGTTGCCCAGGGCACCGTGCTGAGCGCCACCTCGTCCTGAAGGAGCTCCACATGACGACCGAAGCGATACTCGACCTCGGCGCGCTCGGTGAGCGCTTCACCCGTGATCCGCACCCCGTCTACGCGGACTTACGGGCCCGTGGACCCGTCCACCGGGTCCGCATCCCCGAGGGCACACCCGCCTGGCTCGTGGTCGGGTACGAGGAGGGCCGGGCCGCACTCGCGGACCAGCGCTTCTCCAAGGAGTGGCGCAACGCCTCGCCCTCCCTCGGCGTCAGCCAGGTCGCCTCGGGGACCTCGATGCTCAGCTCGGACGCACCCGCGCACACCCGCCTGCGCAAACTCGTGACCCGCGGGTTCACCGCCCGCCGGATGCAGCAACTCGTCCCGCGCGTCCAGCAGATGACGGACGAGCTGCTCGACACCATGCTCGCGGGTCCGGACCGCAGGACCGATCTCGTCGAATCCCTGTCCTTCCCGCTGCCCATGTCCGTCATCTGCGAACTGCTCGGCGTGCCCTTCCTGGACCGCCGGGCCTTTCGCGAGTGGTCCAACACCGTGGTGTCCTCCATCGACGGCGACGCGCGCCGCGCCGCGACCACCGAGATGTCGGGCTATCTGGCCGGGCTGCTCGACGACAAGCGCAGACAACCGGGCGACGACCTGATGAGCGCGCTGATCCACACGGCCGACGAGGAGGGCGACCGGCTCTCCGCCGGCGAACTGATGGGCATGGCCTGGCTGCTGCTCGTCGCAGGGCACGAGACCACGGTCAACCTGATCTCCAACGGCGTGCTGGCCCTGCTCACCCACCCGGACCAACTGGCGGCACTGCGAGCCGACTTCGGCCTCATCGAAAACGCCGTGGAGGAGATGCTGCGCTACGCGGGCCCGGTGGAGACACCCACGTACCGGTTCACCACCGAAGCGATGGATGTGGGCGGCACGGTGATTCCGGGCGGCGGTGAGCTCGTCCTGGTCGCGATGTCGGATGCCAACCGCGACCCGCGCCGCTACCCGGAGGCGGACCGTTTCGACATCACCCGGGACGCCCGCGGGCACCTGGCCTTCGGTCACGGCATCCACTACTGCCTGGGCGCGCCGCTGGCCCGCATCGAGGCGGCGGTGGCCATCAGATCGTTGCTGGAGCGCTGCCCGGATCTCGCACTGGACGTCGATCCGTCCGAGCTGACCTGGCGTACGGGGATGCTCATCCGGGGGCCGGAGGGGCTGCCGGTCGGATGGTGAACGGGCAGGCGGTGTGCCCGGGTCAGGCGGACGGGATCTCCGTCAGCTCCACCGGGCGCCGCTCGCGCCGTGAGACCTCGCAAGCCTCCGCGACCCGCAGCGCGTGCAACGCCTCCCGGCCGTCGCAGGGATTGGCCGCCTCGCCGCGCACCAGGCGGACGAAGGCGTCCAGTTCGGCCTCGTACGCGGGGCCGAAGCGTTCCAGGAAGCCGGGCCAGGGACGGGCCGGGGTGCCGGGGCTCCTCGGTTCGGCGGAGGTGAGGGGCGTGCGGTCGTCGAGGCCGACCGCGATCTGGTCCCGCTCGCCCGCGAGCTCCATCCGCACGTCGTACCCGGCGCCGTTGCAACGGGTCGCCGTCGCCGTGACCAGGGTGCCGTCGTCCAGCGTCAGCAGCGCCGCCGCCGTGTCCACGTCGCCGGCCGCCCGGAACATCGCGGGCCCGGCGTCCGACCCGGTCGCGTACACCCGCGCCACCTCACGGCCCGTCACCCACCGCACCATGTCGAAGTCATGGACCAGACAGTCCCGGAACAGCCCGCCGGAGAGCGGCAGGTACGCGGCGGGAGGCGGCGCCGGATCGGACGTCACCGCCCGTACGGTGTGCAGCCGGCCGAGCGCCCCGCCGCGCACCGCGGCGCGTGCCGCCGCGTATCCGGCGTCGAACCGGCGCATGAAGCCGAGCTGGAGGACGCTGTGCGCACGCTCAGCCGCGCGGAGCGCCCCGAGTGTGCCCGCCAGGTCCAGGGCGACGGGCTTCTCGCAGAACGCGGGCAGCCCGGCGCGGGCGGCCCGGCCGATCAGCTCGGCGTGGGCGGATGTGGCGGAGGTGATCACCACGGCGTCCACACCGGCGTCGAACACCTCCGTCGCCGTGGCCACCGCGCGCGCACCGGTCCGGTCGGCGACGGCGGCCGCGCGGGCCGGGTCGGGGTCCGCCACCACCAGGGCCTCCACCGCGGGATGGCGGGCGAGGACTCCCGCGTGGAAGGAGCCGATCCGGCCGGTGCCGAGGAGTCCGATGCGCATGGTCCCAACGTGCCGTCCGCCGGTGACGGTGTCAACCATATGTCCTGACAAATCGGGGCTCGTTTCGGCGGATTGGTCTCAGACCGACCCTGTTCGGACAACAGGACTACCTGACTACCTGACTACGGGAGATGCTGATGTGCGCGTTAGGCTCCCGACGTGCCGAAATCCACTGCCGACGCCACGGTCCTCAACCTCAACGTGGACCGATCCAGCCCGGTCCCGCTCTACTACCAGCTCGCTCAGCAGCTGGAGGCGGCCATCGAGGACGGACGGCTCGCCCTCGGCGGACTGCTGGGCAACGAGATCGACCTCGCCGTCCGGCTCGGGCTGTCCCGGCCCACTGTCCGCCAGGCCATCCAGTCGCTCGTGGACAAGGGCCTGCTCGTCCGGCGCCGCGGCGTCGGCACCCAGGTGCTGCGCAGCAAGGTCAGGCGCCCGCTCGAACTCAGCAGCCTCTACGACGACCTGGAGACCGCGGGCCGGCACCCCTCGACCACCGTCCTGGCCAACACCACCCGGCCCGCCACGGCGGCGGTCGCCGCGGCGCTGGGCGTCCCGGAAGGCGCCGAGGTCCAGTACATCGAGCGGCTGCGCCACGCTGACGGCGAACCCCTCGCCCTCCTGCGCAACCACCTGCCCGCCGGACTCCTCGACCTCTCCGGCGACCGGACCGCAGCCACCGGCCTCTACCGGATGATGCGCGGCGCGGGCATCACCCTGCACAGCGCCCGCCAGACCGTCGGCGCCCGGCTCGCCACCGCCGAGGAGGCAGGCCCGCTCGGCGAGAGCGAGGGCGCAGCCCTGCTCACGATGGAGCGCACCACCTTCGACGACACCGGCCGGGCGGTCGAGTTCGGCTCCCACCTCTACCGCGCCTCGCGCTACGCCTTCGATTTCCAGCTCCTCGTACGGTGACACGGAGCCCAGGCTCTCGTACGGTGTCACAGGCTTCTCGGCTACTCGTACGGTGACGACGGCCGCACCCGGCCGCCCCGCTGCCGTACACGCCCCCTCCCGACACACGCGCCGCGCCCCTCCGGCCGGCGGGGCCTCGGGCTCGGGGATACTTGCCCAGCCGGGCCGGGACCGCATGGCCCCGGCTCCACCAGCAGCACAGCGAGCAGCACAAGAAGGGCACGGCGTCGTGGCAAGGGTTCGGACAGGGGTACGTGCGATGGGCGCCGTGCTAGCGGCGGTGCTCGGGGCCTCCCTCATGGGATGCAGCAGCACCGGCGGCAAGCGGGCGGAGGAGCGTGCGGCGCAGGCCGCGGCCGAGGGCCGGTCCGCGGTGAACACGCCCCGCTGGACCTTCGCCATGGTCACCCACTCGGGCGACGGCGACACCTTCTGGGACATCGTCCAGAAGGGCGCCGACATGGCGGCCAAGAAGGACAACATCAACTTCCTGTACTCGCACAACGACGAGGCGCAGCAGCAGGCCCAGCTCGTCCAGGCCGCCATCGACAAGAAGGTCGACGGGCTGATCGTCACGCTTGCCAAGCCCGACGCCATGAAGGACGTCGTCGCCAAGGCCGTCAGGGCCGGCATCCCCGTGATCACGGTGAACTCGGGTTCCGCCGAGTCCAAGAGCTACGGCGCGCTCACGCACATCGGCCAGGACGAGTCGATCGCGGGCGAGGCCGTCGGTGACGAGCTCAACAAGCGCGGCCGCAAGAAGGCCCTGTGCATCCTGCACGAGCAGGGCAACGTCGGCCACGAGCAGCGCTGCGCCGGGGCGAAGAAGACCTTCGACGGCGAGATGGTGAACCTGTACGTCGAGGGCACCAACATGCCGGACGTCCAGGCCTCCATCGAGGCGAAGCTCCAGGCGGACAAGGACATCGACGCGGTCGTGACCCTCGGCGCACCGTTCGCGGACGCCGCCGTCAAGGCGAAGCAGACCGCCGGCAGCAAGGCGGAGGTCGACACCTTCGACCTGAACGCCAAGGTCGCCGCCGAGCTCCAGGCCAAGACCCTCGGCTTCGCCGTCGACCAGCAGCCCTACCTCCAGGGGTACGAGGCCGTCGATCTGCTCTGGCTCTACCGCTACAACCGCAACGTGCTCGGCGGCGGGCGCCCGGTCCTGACCGGCCCGCAGGTCATCACCTCCGCCGACGCCGCCCAGCTGGCCGAGTACGCCGACCGGGGAACCCGATGACCGCGGCGTCCGGATCGTCGTCCCCCACCGGTACGGACGAGCGGCTGCTGCGCACCTCACCGCTGCGCAAGCTGCTCGGCCGGCCCGAACTGGGCTCGATCGTCGGCGCGGTTGCCGTCTTCCTCTTCTTCGCGGTCGTGGCCGACAGCTTCCTGCGCGCCACCAGCTTCGGCACGGTGCTGTACGCGGCCTCCACCATCGGGATCATGGCGGCGCCGGTGGCGCTGCTGATGATCGGCGGAGAGTTCGACCTCTCCGCCGGTGTGATGGTCACCAGTTCCGCGCTGGTCTCGTCGATGTTCAGCTACCAGATGACGGCCAACGTCTGGGTCGGCGTCTTCGTGTCCCTGCTGGTCACGCTGGTCATCGGCGCCTTCAACGGCTTCATGCTGACGCGTACCAAGCTCCCGAGCTTCATCATCACGCTCGGTACGTTCCTGATGCTGACCGGTCTCAACCTGGGACTCACCAAGCTCATCAGCGGCACCGTCTCGACGAAGACCATCGGCAACATGGAGGGCTTCGACTCGGCGCGCAAGGTCTTCGCCTCGCACTGGACGGTCGGCGGCGTCGAGCTGAAGGTGACCATCCTGTGGTGGGCCGTCCTCGTCGCGGTCGCCACCTGGATCCTCCTCCGCACGCGTTTCGGCAACTGGATCTACGCCGTGGGCGGCGGGGCCGACGCGGCCCGCGCGGTCGGCGTCCCGGTGATCCGGACCAAGATCGGGCTCTACCTCGGGGTGGCCTTCGCCGCCTGGGTATCCGGGCAGCACCTGCTGTTCAGCTACGACGTGGTGCAGTCCGGCGAGGGCGTCGGCAACGAGCTGATCTACATCATCGCGGCCGTCATCGGCGGCTGCCTGATCACCGGCGGCTACGGCTCCGCGATCGGCTCGGCGGTCGGCGCCGTCATCTTCGGCATGACCAGCAAGGGCATCGTGTACGCGGAGTGGAACCCGGACTGGTTCAAGTTCTTCCTCGGAGCGATGCTGCTCCTGGCCACCCTGCTCAACGCATGGGTACGCAAGCGCGCGGAGGCGACGAAATGACGGCCCCCCAGGCATCGAGCGGGCCGGCGGACACCGACCGGCGGGCACTGGTCGAGCTCGACCACGTCAGCAAGTACTACGGCAACATCAAGGCGCTCCAGGACGTCTCGCTGGAGGTCCACGCGGGCGAGATCTCCTGTGTCCTCGGTGACAACGGCGCCGGCAAGTCCACCCTGATCAAGATCATCGCGGGCCTGCACCGGCACGATGCCGGGAGCTTCCTGATCGACGGCGAGGAGACCGCACTCGCCAATCCGCGCGACGCCCTGGACCGGGGCATCGCCACGGTCTACCAGGACCTCGCCGTCGTGCCCCTGATGCCGGTCTGGCGAAACTTCTTCCTCGGCTCCGAGCCGACGACCGGCGCCGGGCCCTTCAAGCGCCTCGACGTCCGGCTGATGCGGGAGACGACACGCTCGGCGCTGCTGCGGATGGGCATCGACCTGCGCGACGTGGACCAGCCCATCGGCACCCTGTCCGGCGGTGAGCGCCAGTGCGTCGCCATCGCGCGTGCCGTCCACTTCGGCGCCAAGGTCCTCGTCCTGGACGAGCCGACCGCGGCGCTCGGCGTCAAGCAGTCCGGGGTGGTGCTCAAGTACGTCGCCGCCGCCCGGGACGCCGGACTCGGCGTGGTTCTCATCACGCACAACCCGCACCACGCGTACCTCGTCGGTGACCGCTTCGTGCTCCTCAAGCGGGGCGCCATGGCGGGCAGCCACACGAAGGGCAGCGTCACGCTGGACGAGCTGACCCGGCAGATGGCGGGCGGCAGCGAGCTGGAGGAGCTCAGCCACGAGCTGGAGCGCGCCCCCGGCATGCCGGCCGGCCGGCCGGACGAGGACGAAACCTCCGCGTGACCGTGTCCACAGCTGTTCCCGCCCGCCCGGCGGGCCGGGTCTCCGGGCCTGCCGGGCGGGCGGCGGCAGGCCGGTTGCCGCACGGCCCCCGGCCGTCAGTGGCAGAATCGACTGCGGCGGGCACCGTCCGCCGCCGGAAGCACGACGAGCCGGCCCCCCAGACCACGCAGGGACGATGAGCACGTACCGCGACTTCACGCACCGCGGCTCCGCCCGCGCCACCGTCCTGCGGACCGTCGGCACCAGGGAGCGGCGCTCGCACCTCACCGCGCCACGGGTGCCCACGGTCGGCATCGACATCGGGGGAACCAAGGTGATGGCCGGCGTCGTCGACGCCGACGGCAACATCCTGGAGACCCTGCGGACGGAGACGCCCGACAAGTCCAAGAGCCCCAAGGTCGTCGAGGACACCATCGTCGAGCTGGTCCTGGACCTCTCGGACCGCCACGACGTGCACGCGGTGGGCATCGGGGCGGCAGGCTGGGTCGACGCCGACCGCTCCAAGGTGCTCTTCGCCCCGCACCTGGCCTGGCGCGACGAGCCCCTGCGCGACGCCATCGCCTCCCGGCTCGTGGTCCCGGTCATGGTGGACAACGATGCCAACACCGCAGCCTGGGCCGAATGGCGCTTCGGCGCCGGCCGCGGCGAGGACCACCTCGTCATGATCACGCTCGGCACCGGCATCGGCGGCGCGATCCTGGAGGACGGTCAGGTCAAGCGCGGCAAGTACGGCGTCGCCGGTGAGTTCGGCCACATGCAGGTGGTGCCCGGCGGTCACCGCTGCCCCTGCGGGAACCGCGGCTGCTGGGAGCAGTACAGCTCCGGGAACGCACTCGTCCGGGAGGCCAGGGAACTGGCCGCCGCGGACTCCCCGGTGGCCCACGGACTCATCGAGCGGGTCAAGGGCAACATCCCCGACATCACCGGACCGCTCATCACCGAACTGGCCCGCGAGGGCGATGCGATGTGCATCGAGCTCCTCCAGGACATCGGCCAGTGGCTCGGCGTGGGCATCGCCAATCTGGCCGCCGCGCTCGACCCCTCCTGCTTCGTCATCGGGGGCGGTGTCAGCGCCGCCGACGACCTGCTGATCGGACCGGCCAGGGACGCCTTCAAACGGCACCTCACCGGCCGCGGCTACCGTCCCGAGGCCCGGATCGCGAAGGCGCAGCTCGGCCCCGAGGCAGGTATGGTCGGCGCGGCCGACCTCGCCAGGCTGGTGGCCCGCCGCTTCCGTCGTACCAACCGCCGACGCGTCGAGCGGTACGAGCGGTACGCCCAGATCTACGACCAGGCGGCCAGCACCATCCGTAACACGCGCAACACCCGCACTTCCTAGGGATCCCCACACCCATGACCGCAGCCGAGCACCCCGTCGTGCCGCGCCAGTCCCCGCCGCCCGGCGAGGGACCGACGCCCGAGGAACGGCGCCGGACCGTCCGCCGGCGCCTGATCACGGCGACCATCATCGTGCTGCTCATCGGCATCCCGGCGGGCTATCTGCTGATCTCCGCAGGGCAGAGCCGCCGCTCCGGCCAGGACAAGGCCGCGGAGGCGGCGGCGCAGGGACTCCGCGAGGGCTGGCCGTCACGCATGCTCCGCCGGATCTTCGAAGTGCCGATCCCCATGGATGCCAAAGAGGTCCAGTACTACGAGACCAACAACTGGAAGGCCAGCCGGATGTACGTGCAGTTCCGCACGACGTCCAACGGCCTCGACCGGTTCCTGACCCAGGTGGGCACAGGGCGTGCCGCCCTGGAGACGGGCAAGGTCACCGTGGGCGAGCGCGACATGAAGGTCGCGGGCTGGTACTTCGGCGACGGCGTCTCGTGGGCGGGCACCACACACACCAACAAGGACCCGCGGCCGACCCAGGACATCACCGTCGACATGACCGACCCGGTGTCGCCTGTCGTGTACGTCGTCTCCGCCGCGACCCCCTGACCCAGAACCGACGGGCCCGCTCGCACGAGGTCGACGCCGAGGCCCGGGGCGCGGGGCGCGGTCGGAAAGTGACCACCGGGCCGGACGGGTCCTACCGGGCCGACCTGTTCGCGCGGGTCGGGGTCTGCCTGCCGCCGGCGGCGAGTCTGCGTTCGCAGTCAGCCCGGACGCCGTACACCTCCGGTCGGCACTCGGTCAGGGTGCGGCGGGGCGCGAGGACGGTTCCGATCGCATCGAGGCGGTCATGCGCGGCTGGAGGCCCTGGCGGTCGAAGTGGTCCTGGACGCGCTTGCGGACCGTGGGGCTCGCCTGCTCCTGCTGTGTCCGGTCTTCCGTCCCCGCACCTTCCCGCAAGTCCGCTTCGGGCGGATCGGGGCGGGGAACTCAGCCGGCCAGGCGCTCCACCAGCAGGAGGGCGCCGATGACGATCATCATGGCACCGCTGATGCGGGTGACGGTTCGGGCGGCCGAGGGCCGGGTCTTCAGGACCGTGCGGGCCAGGACGCCGACGGCGAGGTAGACGACAGCGCAGGCGGTCAGGTGCACCATGCTGAGCAGCCCGGTCTGCGCGGCGACCGGCCAGCCGGCACCGGGGTGGATGAACTGCGGGAACAGCGAGAAGTACAGCAGCAGCGCCTTCGGGTTCAGCCCGCTGATCCCGAACCCCCTGAGCATGGTCTGCATGCCTGAGGCTTCCGTCTCCCCTTCCGCTGCCACCGCCGGTACGGCGGGCTGCCGCAGCACGCCCCAGCCCAGCCACAGCAGGTAGACGGCGCCCGCGACAGTCAGGGCGGTGAGTACGGCCGGGGAGCCTGCCACGATCACCGCCAGGCCCGCGACGGCCCCCAGTGCGTAGGCCGCATGCCCGGCGACCAGCCCGATGGTGGCGGGTGCGACCGAACGTCCCCGCAGTCCGGCGGAGATCGCGTACGCCCAGTCAGCGCCCGGGGTGAACACCAGCAGCAGGTCCACCACAAGGAAGGCCGCCAGCGTCGTCGTATCCATAAAACGTTCCCTCGCATCTTTCATCTGTTTCGGCGTCTGGCTCAGCGTCTGGCTCAGCGTCTGGTTCAGCGCCCGAGAGGGAAGGCTAGGCTGGATTTGCCCGAATGTGTTTGCTTATTTACCTCACGACCGTGCGATGTGGGGGAGAATCTGTGCCATGGATGCCCTGGACCAGAAGATTCTTGCTGAGCTGCAGCTCGACGGCCGTCTGACCGTCACCGAGCTGGCCGCTCGCGTGCAGCTCAGCGTCTCGCCCTGCCACCGCCGCCTGCGCGACCTCGAACGCGAAGGCGCGATCCGCGGCTACCGGGCAGTCGTCGACCCGGCCGCGGTCGGCCTGAACTTCGAAGCCCTTGTCTTCGCCACCCTGCGCTGGGAGACCCCCGACACTGTCGGTGACTTCGAAGAGGCCGTGGCCGAGATCCCGCACGTCCTCCAGGCCCAGCGCCTCTTCGGTGAGCCGGACTACCTCCTGCGTGTGGCCACCACCGACCTGGCCGCCTTCCAGCAGCTGTACGACCACCAGCTCGCCCGGCTGCCAGGGGTCCAGCGCCTGACCTCCACCCTCGTCATGAAGAACGTCATCGACGGACGCCCCCTGCCCGAGTAGTCCTCGACGAGAGATGTGGCCGGGACGTCGAGACCCGTGCGGCGGCTCCGTCCCAGGAGTGGACGCGGTCAGCGTGGCCGCACCACCCCATGGGCCGGAAGAACAGCGATGCGAAAGCTCATCGCGCAGGGTCTGCCCGGCGTCACGCGGCAAGGGGACGCGCATTTCCGAGCATCGGTAGGACCTGGAGACGGTCGAGGCCTCCGCGTCCGGAAACGGCCTGGCGCCCCTGCGCCACGAGATCAAGAAATGGGCGGAAGGCGCACGTCCGAAGAAATGGGACGCCGGCGATGCTGCTCGATCGGGCACCTGCGAGCGCCCGCTCTTCCGTCACCGGCCACCGGTCCTGCGGTGCTTCTCCCGCGAGGTCTTCGGTCTTCCGCCCGGTCGCGGACAGGCGCAACCATGACCACGCTCAGAGGGGCTGTTCGGGAAGCCGCTGAGGGGCGCGGAGTACGAGCAGTGTGATCTCGCTGGGAGCGAAGACACGGAACGGCGGGCCCCAGAAACCGGTGCCGCGGCTGGTGTAGAGGAGGGTACGCGCGCCGTGGCGGCTGAGGCCTGCGAGGGCGGGCTGGTCGATGCGGACGAGGTGGTGGAAGGGCCAGATCTGGCCGCCGTGGGTGTGGCCCGAGAGTTGGAGGTCGATGCCGTCCGCTGCGGCCCGGTCGACGAACTTGGGCTGGTGGGCCAGGAGCAGTACGGGCAGGTCGGGGTCGGCGCCGTTCAGGGCTCCGGCGAGGTGGGCGCGGTGGCCGGCCAGGCCGGAGGACTCGGCGGTGACGTCATCCACGCCGGCGACCACAAGGGTGTCGCCCCCGCGTTCGAGCAGCAGATGACGGTTGCGCAGAGGCTCCCAGCCCAGCTCGTCCATCAGGTCGACCCAGCCCTGGGCCTCGCTGTAGTACTCGTGGTTTCCGGTGACGTAGACCCGGGCGTGGGTGGCTTGCACGGTGCCGAGCGGAGCGGCCTGGGCGCGGCGGCGTTCTGCCGTGCCGTCCGCGATGTCGCCGGTGTGGCAGACCAGGTCGGCGTCCAGGGTGTTGACCTTCGCGCAGACCCGGGCCGACCAGCGGGCGCGGTCGAGCGGGCCGTAGTGGGTGTCGGTGATGAGGACGACGCGGGTTCCGTCGAGTCCGGCTCCCAGTCGCGGGAGTTGTACGTCGAGCCGGCGTACCCGTGGTACCCGGCGGGCCTCGGCGTACCCCCACGCGAGCAGCACGGCGGCTACACAGAGGACCGCCCAACTGACGATCCGGGCCCGGCTCTGCCCGTCGCCCACGCCGGCCACGGCCAGGGCGAGGCGCAGCAGGACGCCGAGCAGGACGGACCAGGTGAACAGCACCCAGCCGACCCCGAGGAGGGTGTCTCCGATGATCGCCGCCCAGTCCTGCTGCCGTCGGCCGTGGCCGCGCACCATCGCGAGCGGCATGGCGACCAGACCGAGAACGAACAGGGCGGTGCCGCCCAGCGCCACGGGGAGCGGCCAGTGCTGGCCGGCGTGGACCAGCACCCAGCAGGGCACAGTCCACAACAGGACGGGGGCGACAAAGGGGATGTAGCGCATCAGGCGGCGCAGTCGACTCTGCTGGGTCGCATGAGCTGCACCGTCCGCGGACCGGGCTTCGCTGGTGTCGGTCACGCTTCCCTCCTCAAGTAGCCGGACTGCCGGCGCGCACTGTACCCGGTCGCCCTGGTGACCTGCGTCGAAGATTCGCTGAACAGGCGGCGGCCTTGCCGGGGATCCCGTCGACGGCCCCGGTCCGGGCGAAGGGATGCGGACGGTCGTTCCGGGTACGCGCTCGTGTCGACGACCGTGATGCCCGGCACCCGGCGGCCGAAAGACCCGAGTTCGTGTGGACGACCGTGATGCCAACCGCCCGCCAGAAGGCACCGGCTCGTGTCGACGACCGTGATGCCCGGCACCCGCCCGCCAAAAGAGGCGACGCCTCGGGAACGGGGCCGGGAGGAGGCCGGGGCACATGAAGGCGCCGAGCGGCAAGGCCGTATGCTGCAGCGGCGCGGCAGGCGCTGCTCATGCGTCGTACCCGTCCATCGCAGTCGGGCATCCCCGTTTGCAGTCGGGTATCCCCGTTCCGTATCAGGTACTTGACGAACGACCTGGAGGTCGACCGGTGATCACTCTGACCGCAGTCGGAGGAGTGGCGCTGGTCGAACTGGGCATGGCGCTCACTCCGGGACCGAACATGATCCACCTTGCCTCCCGTGCGATCACCCAGGGCCGCAGGGCGGGCCTGGTCAGTCTCAGTGGGACCGCCGTGGGATTCGTCTGCTACCTGCTGGCCGCGGCTGCGGGCCTGTCCGCGTTGTTCGCCGCAGTGCCGGTGGCGTTCACGGTGGTCAAGCTTGCCGGGGCCGCCTACCTGGCCTACCTCGCCTGGACCATGCTCAAGCCCGGGGGCCGCTCGCCCTTCGCCCCGGCCCAGGACCTGCCTCCGGTCTCCGATGCCCGCCTGTTCTCGACGGGGTTGCTGACCAACCTGCTCAACCCCAAGATCGCTCTCATGTACGCAGCCCTGCTGCCCCAGTTCCTGGACCCGCAGGCAGGCCCGGCCTGGGGGCAACTGCTCCAGCTCGGTGGTGTGCAGATCGTCGTGGGGATCTCCGTGAATGCTCTGGTCATGCTGGGCGCGGCGCGGGTTTCGGGTTTTCTGGCCGCCCGGCCCCGCGCCATGGCCGCCCAAAGGCTCACGGCAGGCGGCCTGCTCGGCGTCTTCGCCCTGCGCACCGCCCTGTCCCGCACCGCTGTCTCCGGCTGAGCCCCCGGGCCTGCGTCACTGTGAGGCCGGCCCTGCTGTGAGCGCCCGTACGAGGGCGCTGATGCTCCCCGGGGCGGTCGGCCAACCGGTCGACGACCGTATCGCCGCGCCCGCCGGCGGTCTGCGGGTCACCGACAACTCCACGGGCGCCACCTGCTGCCCGGCTGCTGTGATGGCGCCCGCGCCCGCGTTGTTCCCGCGCCGGTCCTGCCACCGGAGGCGTCGGTTCAGGGCCGTGGTGAAGCCTCGGATCCCCCCCCATCACAGGACGTCGCGGCCCTTTGGGGGAATGCAGGTTCGTTTCCTCGCCATCCGTACGGGTGAAGCGGGGATGCAATGTCCGACGACTGGGCAATGAGGATCACGGCAACGTCCCCACCAGCAGAAAGACCCACGATGCGTCTTCGCTCCGCTTTCACGGCCGTTCTCGGCGCCGCCCTGCTCATCGCCGCGACCCCCGCTTCCGCATCGGCCGCGACCGGACAGTTCCGCTATGACTACGTGACCATCGAGGGATACGAGGCCGTTGGCTTCCTCAACAGCCCGCCCAGCGGTGAGTGCCTCGATCTCCCCGGTGTCGGCCAGGACAACCCCGAGCCCGGTCACTCACCGAAGAACCGCACGGACGCCTGGGCGACGGTCTTCACCGAGCTCGGCTGCGAGGGCGACTCCTTCACTCTCCGCCCGCACACCGGCGGGGCCTCGGAGCGGCTGAAGGTGCGCTCGGTCGTCTTCGGCTGATCCACCGCCACCCCGGAGGAATCGATCCCCCGGGACCGGACAACGCTCCGGGGCCGACCGGTCCCGGAGCGGACGCGGCAGCCGGGACACGATGCCCGGCGTGTCCCGGATCGTCGCTCCCCGGCACCGGGCTCTCGCGACGGATCCGACCGAACTGTTCGGCCCGGTGGACGACTTCGTCACTTCTCGCCCGACACCGCAGCCCCGGCGGCCGGACCCTAATGGGACAGCTCTTTGCCGCGAACCGCTCTGAGCCCGACGGCTCGGCGGTGTTTCGCCGGCCTTTCGTGGGCCTTCGCGTGCGTGGGCCCGTTCGCGCCGGAGAGGCCGACTCCGAAACCCCCGGAGGCAGTCGGCCGTCAAAGGGCCTTGCCCCCCGGGGCCGCGGCGGTGCGGTTGTCGGAGAGCCGGGCGCGGAGCCGGGCCGCGTCCTGCCCGGGCGGGAGGCCGTAAGCGCTGCGGTACTCGCGGTTGAACTGGGTGGCGCTCAGGTACCCGACCGCCTGCGCGATCTGCGAAACGGTGTCGCCGCCCGCGATCAGGCGCTGCCGGGCCACCTGCAGCCGTAGCCGCTTCTGGTACTTGAGGGGGCTCGTACCCGTGGTCGCTTTGAAGTGCCGGTGCAGGCCGGCGGGGCTCATGTGCGCGACGGCCGCGATCGCGGCGATGCTGAGCGGCTCCGTGTAGCGCTCGCAGATCCAGCGGGCCACCTCGCGTATCCGGCTCGTGGTCGAGTCGGTCAGCGACCACTGGCGCAGGATGGTGCCGAGCGAACTGCGCAGCAGCCGGTAGAGGACCTCGTTCTCGATCCGTGGGGCGAGAGGGCCGATGTCCTCAGGGGCGTCGAGGAGTTCGACCCAGCGGGTGACCGCGTCGGCGAGCTCCGGTGTCATCGGTGCGCTCACCTGTCCCGGTGCGGTCGCGGCGGTCGCCGGGCCGGTCTCGTCCAGCTCGATGAGCAGGTCGGCGAGCGCTCGACCGTCGAGTCGCATGACGGCGGACCGGTAGGGCACCTTCACCAGGTCGACGGCGACCGGCAGGTCGACAGTGGTGAGGAGCATCTCGCCGTCGCGTGCGATCAGGCTCAGATCTCCCGAAGTGGTGCGCTTCGCGCCGACGGCGACGAAGCAGATCATCGGCTCGTACAGCAGGCCGGTGGGCTCGATGGGTTCGTCGGCCGCGGCAAGGGACAGCCGGGGAATCCTGCTGTCCGCCCCTGGTTCCGCCCAGTGCCGGTCGATGGCTGCGGCAAGCCGATCCAGCACGGCACACTCCCTCGCTGAGACGATCAGGCAATTTTACGCGACCGGTGCCCCATGCTCCCAGTGCTCCGTTTCCCTAGCGTGGAGGGTATGACACAGCACACGACGAACCTCCCCCGCCGGACTCTGGGCGGCCAGGGGCTGCAGGCAGGGGCGATCGGCCTGGGCACCATGGGCATGACCATCGCCTACGGGACCTCGGACGAGACGAGTGGCACCGCCACGATCCACCGCGCCCACGAGCTCGGCGTCACCCTCTTCGACACCGCTGAGCTGTACGGCATGGGCACCGGCAGCAACGAGCAGCTTCTCGGCCGTGCCGTGAAGGGCTTCCGTGACGACATCCTGCTCGCCACCAAGTTCGGCTTCGACCTCAGCGACCCGGCCAGGATCGGAAGGGCCTTCGACAGCCGGCCCGAGCACATCCGACAGGTCACCGAGGACAGTCTCCGCCACCTGGGCACCGACCACATCGACGTGCTCTACCAGCACCGCGTGGACCCGAACGTCCCTATCGAGGACGTGGCCGGCACGGTCGGCGAGCTGATCGCCGAAGGTAAGGTGCGCTACTTCGGGCTGAGTGAAGCGGGTCCCGAGACCATCCGGAGGGCCCACGCGGTCCATCCGGTCTCGGTGCTGCAGACCGAGTACTCGGTGTTCGAGCGTGCCGTGGAGGCCGAGGTCCTGCCAGTGGTCCGGGAACTCGGGATCGGCTTCGTGCCCTACTCGCCCCTCGGCCGCGGTTTTCTCACCGCGGCCGTCAAGCCGGCCGCCGAGTACCCCGCCGAAGACATGCGCAGCACGGACGACCGCTGGCAGCCCGGCAACTACGAGAAGAACCTCGCCGCGGTCCGCGAACTGACCGCCCTGGCGGCGAGCAAGGGCGCCACGGTCACCCAGCTGGCCCTGGCCTGGCTGCTCGCGCAAGGTGATGACATCGTGCCCATCCCGGGCACCCGCAGCCCGCACCGCCTGGAGGAGAACGTGGCGGCCGCGCAGGTCGCGCTCACACCCCAGGACCTCGGGCGCATCGAGGAGATCCTGCCGCACGGAGCGGCCGGCTCCCGCTACAGCGAGGCCACCCTGCCGGACTGGAAGTAGTCACCCGAACGCCACCCCGGCAGCTCGCCGGGACCTGCCGCTCCCTCTTCCGCTGTTCCGGGGGGGAGGGGGCGGTTTCCGCGCGGCCTGGACCGACGGACGACCCAGGCCGCCCGGCCGGGGGCGTCCGGCCTTCACCGGCCCGGGCGCTCGCTCGCGTCCGGCCACTCCCGCCGCTCCGCGTCGAAGCCCGCGAGCATGAGGGCGAGCCAGCGGTTACGGGTGGCGAGGGGCGCGTCGACAGGAGCGGAGTGCAGCAGCAGATAGATGTCGTCGATGGTGACGTCCGGGTGCATGTCCCCGTCCTGCTGTGCGCGCTCGACCAGGCGTCTGCCCGCGTCGGCGGCGCGTTGCAGCTGCCCCTCGCTGAACCGGTGGTCCTCGGTCAGACGGTCTGCCGTGAGACGGAAGGCGTGATCCTGGGCCGAGGTGTGGACGTACGTCGCGGCGAGCGCGCGGAACTCCTCCATCGCTGAGGACTGCTCCCGCTCCACCCGCGCCCACGAGGCCTCCGTGATCTCGGCCAGACGTTCCAGACTTCCCTGCAGCGCGGCGCTGATCAGGTCGGACTTGCTGGGGAAGTGGCGGTACAGGGTCCCGGCGGCGACGCCGGCGGCGCGGGCGATCGCGTCGGTGGACACATCGGCACCGTGGCGGGTGATCAGCTCACGGGCACTCTCCAGGATCTTGGCACGGTTGCGCACCGCATCCGCACGCAGAGTCCGGTCCTGGGCCATGGCTTCACCTCTCCGTTCCGTTGACCCGACTGTAGTCGGCTCCCACCAGCGCGGTTGCAGAAAGATGAACGTGCGCTCACTATAGAAGATGAGCCAGCGTTCACTTTATGGTGGACCCGCTTCGGCCCCCTGAGTACTCCGGAGAGAAAAGCCCATGCAGATCACCCTTCTCGGCGCGACCGGCCCCACCGGACAGCAGGTCCTCACGCAGGCCCTGGAGGGCGGCCACGGCGTCACAGCCCTCGTGCGCGACCCGGCCAGGCTGCCCCAGCGCGGCGGCAGCCGCGTCACCGTGATCACCGGAGACGCGACGGTCGCCGGTGACGTCGCCGGCGCCGTTGCGGGCAGCGACGCGGTCATCTCCGCACTCGGTCCGGGAAAGGACTTCAAGTCCACCCTGGCCACCCGGACCACCGCCGCTCTCCTGCCTGCCATGGCCACGGGCAAGGCCAAGCGCCTGGTGTGGCTGTCCGCGCTCGGCGCAGGGAACTCGTCCCGGCAGCAGTCTGTCGTTCAGGCGGCCGCGTCCAAGCTGCTCATGGGCAAGCTGATGGCTGACAAGGGTGTGGCGGACGGCGAACTCGAAGCCGGCGCTCCGAACTGCACTGTCGTCCTGCCTGTGATGCTCACCAACGGCCCGCGCACCGCCGCCTACAAGGTGGTCGACGCCGATACCCACACCGGCCGGATCGGCGGGAGGATCAGTCGCGCGGACGTGGCCGACTACCTGCTGGGCGCAGCCACCGGAAAGTACGAGGCGAAGGGCCGAGTCGTCCTCACCCGGTAGAACAGTTCGGCCGGCGCCGGCCGCCCTGCCGTGTCACGGAGCAGGACGGCGGGCGCAGTTGCCTCGGTGGTCAGGACGGCGCCGACCGGGGCGAGTCCGTCGAGCGAGGCGGGCCTGCGGGTGAGGCGGGCCTGCGGGTGAGTACGGGCGGGGCGGGCCGGTGCGCGGGCGCCGAACACGTCGGCGCGTTCCGCGGTGTCGCGGGCGTCGGCGGGACGCCGGGCATGGCCGGGAGGCCCCTTCCGAGGGCGGGCCCGTACGACGAAGCGGAGGCGCCCGGACTGATTGTCACTGGGGACGCCTAGAGTCTCTCCCACTCGTCACGGTGCGTTGCCGCTGACGGGTTTCATCAGCGTGCCGCCGCATCGGCGGCCGTCCGGAAACCGGGGAGAACAGCGCATGGGGTGGGTAACGGCGGGCGACTACGAAGTCGCCCTGGAGGCGGGCAAGGTGGTCTGCCGCAATGGGAAGGGCCGACGGCTGAAGTCCGTCCCGGCCAGATTGAAGGACGACCCGGCGGTCATCGGACTCCGGCAGTTGACCGAGTGGCTGGAGCGGCACGAACACCAGTGCCTGACCGACGTCGAGCAGTGGATGGTGCGTTCGTTGCCCGTCCCCACGGCCGTGCTGGCCCAGGTCTGGCCCGACCCGTCCTGGCAGGAGGCCCTGCGGGACGTGGTGGTCACCGGCGCGGACGGTGGCGTCGCCGGATTCCTGCGCGATGTCGACCCCGACCGCGGTCTCGGCCTCGTCGACCTGGACGGCGACACGGTCCGCATCACCCCGGACGTCGTCAGCCTGCCCCACCCCGTCCTCCTCGACGACCTCGACGAGCTGCGGGAGTTCGCGGTCGAACTGGGGGTGAGCCAGAACGTGGCGCAGTTGTTCCGCGAGGTGTGGCGCCGCCCGCCGGGCCTCGCCCCGGACACCACCTCCGTGGACACCTACGCCGGCGGCACGTTCAAGGAACTGCGCTTCCTGCACGGCCGCGTCACCCAACTCGGCTACCGGTCGCGCGGCGGATACGCGGTCTGCCCGGTCGTCGAGGACGGTGCCACCGCCGAAGCCCGCATCTGGATCGGCGAGCACGACGGATACGACGAGTACGGCACCGAGACGGGCCCCCTGGGCTGGACCGACCCTGCGGGGCGCGCGCTGACGGCCGCCGAGGTCGGCCCCGTCGCGTGGTCCGAGGGCATGCGCATGGCCGCGGCGCTCTACGCCGGCCGCGACGTGGCGGACGAGGAGCGGGCGGCATGAGCATCACGACGACGAACACCCACGCGAACACGACGGAAGCGGGCGCGGCGCCGCTCCCCGCCCAGGCCCGGGGTGAGAGCACCTCCGCCGCCGGGGCCCGCGCGGCGGCCCTGCTGGACGCGGGCGCGATCCTCCCGGTCGGCACCACCGACCGGGACGACGCCGACGCGCTGACCGCCCGCACCTACACCCACTCCGCCCTCGGCGACCGCCCCGTGGTCCGGCTGGTGCCGGGCACCCTCGGCGAAGCCGAGGACCTGGCCCTGGAGTTCCTCGGGCTGGCCCGGGCCGCCGAGGCCCCCATGGTGGGCCAGGTACGCCGCGAGACCCTGGGTTTCCCCGCCTGGGCCCTGGTCAACGACCCGGCCAACGGGCACCACGCCCTGGCCCTGGTCAAGGACATCGAGCGGCTGGGCCGGCAGGCCAGGACCCGCGCCGGAGCGGCCAAGGAGGGCTTCGACGCACTCGGTACCCGGCTCGGCCGGGCCGTGCCCCACTTCCTGCCCACCTACTACGAGCAGGTGGCACGCCTCTTCCTCCAGGCCGAGAACGCCACCTACGCCGCCTCCTTCTTCGGCAAGGCCCGCGAGGCCGAACGGGTGCACGGACTGGCCGTGGACGAGGACAGGCAGCGGGCTGTCTTCCTGGAGTTCGCCTTCGCCGGCGCGCTGACCGTCAAGGCACTGCGGCAGTACGTGCGGGACCTGGTGGCCCGGCTCGCACCGGCGGACGCCTGGGCTCAGTTCCGCCGTCTGCTGGTCGAGCGCTGCGCGGCCGGCATGCCGCCGTACGCGGCGCTGCCCCAGGACGTGCGCGCGCTGGTCAAGGCCGCCGGGCTGGACCGCGAGACCGCCGAACGCGAACTGGTGGCCGATCTGATCGGCTCCCCGGGAGTCGTTCGCGCCCCCGCCTCGTTCTGGGGTGCCTACCACTCCGCGCTCCTCGCCCTCGCTCGGCGGGATGCGGCCGTGCGAACCCGTCTCCTCGGCTTCTTCCCGGAGACCTTCAGCGAGAGCAGCCGAGAGAAGGCCGGCGAATCCGACTGGCTGGCGTTGCTGGCCGAGTCGGGCGCCGAGGACCTGCTGACCGGCCTCCCGGACACCTCCGGCACCGGTACTTCCGACTCCGCCGCCCCCTCCGATCCGTCCGTCTCCCCGGCGGACTGGCTCGCACGCTGGGAGGCACACCGCCGACGCCACCGGGCCATCGCGGGCCGCAGCCCGCAGACCCTCGAACTGGCCGCCCGGATGGCGGACCGGCTGCGCGCCGACGGGCGCCCCGTCGAGCTGTTCCAGGGCCGCTGGCAGCGCAACGCCGACCTGGACCTTCTCGACCTCTGCCTGGCCTCCGGCGTCCCCGTCGCCGAGCCCGACGACCAGGACACGGGCAACGCACAGACGTCCGGTGTCCCGGTCGGCCCGTGGCTCATCGACAACGCGCCCGGCGCACGGGACCTCGCCGCCGTCGCCGAACGGCCGGTCTTCCGCGCCCTTCTGAGCCGGAACGTCGGCGGCCTCGGCGACGGGCACGGCCAGTGGCTGAGCGACGCCGGCATGGCGAAGCTGGCCGCACACCCGGTGCTCTCCGGAATCCTGAGGGAGTGGCTGACCGCCTGCGCCCAGGAGTACGCGGCCGCGCGGGGGCTCCCCGGGCTGCACACCGCTCTCAACAGGCTCTCGGCGTTCCGCTCCGTCGTCGCGGACGTCGCCCCGGAAGCCGTGCGCCTTCTCGAGGCCCACGACGTCGTGCCGTTGCTCGCCTCCACCCTGCGTACCGGCGTCCTCGACGAACTGGGCTGGCCCGCGCTCGACGAGACCTACGCCGAACTGACCGCTGAGGCCGCCGCCACCACGCGCGGGCAGCGCCACCGGTCGAATGATGTCGGGGTCACCGGCGCATGGCCCGCCCTGATCCTCAACACTCTCGAACGGGCCGTCGTCGTCGGCCCGGAAGGCGTTCTGCTGCGGCACACCCTGCGGCTGCCCGCCACCGTCGACCACTGGCGGCAGCTCGCCTTCCGTTACGTCGACGGCGAGTTGCTGGTCATCTGGTGGGAGGACGGCAAGCTGCGCGGCTACTGGTCGCACCGTCCCGCCGAGGCGTTCACCGTCGGCGGCGAACAGATCCCCCGCTGGGGCGGCTCCGGCCCCTCGGACGAGGTCTCCCTGCCGCTGCCCGGCGGCGGCCTTGCCACCGGTGGCAAGGCCCTGCACGCGGGCGACACCTCCCTCCCGCCCCAGCGCGCAGTCATCTCCGACGGCACCGGTCTCTGGCGGGAAGGCCACCAGGGCACACAGCAGGTGTGGCTCGAGTACGACCCGGCCGGCGGCACGCACGGCCGCGCGTCCCTCCCCGCCTTCCTCCGCTCCGGAGTGCAGGACGGCAGCCGGCTGCTCACCGAGAACTGCCAGGTGCTTCCCCTCCAGCCCGGCCTGGAGAACACCCCGTTCGGCACGGACGGCACGGTCCTCGGCCGCTGGGTCCGCCGCACGGTCACCGAGCCCGGAACGGCCGCCCCCGCCGACGGGCACCGGATCGTCGCCGGCACCCCCGACGGCCACACCGTCACCCTTCCGCACCCGCTGCCCGGCGGCGGCTCCCCGGTGCCGCTCGGCGCCCTCACCCTGCCCGGAGGGGCCCGGCCGGTCGCGGCCCTGCACTACCGCTCCGTCGAAGCGCACCCGGCGGACACGGACGGTACCGGTGGCAGCCTGTGGTCCGTCACCCCCGGCTCCTCCGGCGGGGACGACGCGGCGGGCACCCCGTACGTGCCCCCCGTCGCCTACTGGCACGCCCTGCGCCCGAGGGACGAGCGGGGCTCCAACGCCCTGCGGAACCTGACGGACTCCCGGGCGGGAGAGCTGTTCAACGAGGTCGCCGCCGCGGTCACCCGGCACCTGGAGGCGTTCCGGGCCGTCAAGGAGTACACCGGTCCCTCGTCGCAGGAGCTGAGCCAGGAGGCCCTCGCCCGGGTGCTGCCCGAGGTGTCCGACGCACGGCTGCTCGCGGGCGTCACCGCGCTCGTCCGGAACGCTGTCGACCGGGCTGTCGCAGCCGCCCGGTACCTGGAGCCGCCCAAGCCCGTGGAGCCGGCCACCCCCCGGAACACCGCGCGCACCAAGGGCATGTTCTTCGATCAGGAGCCCGAGCACGGCGACGACATGACCCTCCAGGCGGCCTCGGCCTGGAACTCCGAGCGGATGCGCGGTGGTTGGTGGGGAGCCGGGCGCTGTTGGACCGTGATCCGGCAGATCCTCGCCGTCAACCATGTCCTCGGCGGCGAGCCGGCGTTCGGCCCACCCATCCTGTCCACGGTCCCGTTCACCCCCGTGGACGGCTGGCAGCGGGACGAGTACACCGTGCCCGCTAAATCCCTGACCTGGACCGAACTCCTCGGCGATCTGCCCGAACTGGCCTACCGGGCAGCCTCGGCGACCACCTCCGCCGAGCACCGCACCGGGCTCCTCGTGTTCCTGGAGACCCTCGCCGCGGGCCCGCTGGCCGACCCGGCGGGCACCGTCCGGCAGGTGGAACTCGTCGAGCCGATCTCCCGAGGGACGACCGGATCGGGACGCCCCGAGACCGTGCACCGCCTCGGCCAGGTGCTGCGCAGGGGCGCCCGCACCGTCGTGGTCCTCGCCGGCCACGGATGGAACTCCCGTAACGACGCGGTGCGCTGGCTCGCCCTGGACCACGACCCGACAGGAGCCTTCGGCCCCGTGCCGGGCTTCACCCTGGACCACGAGAAGGTTCACCGACAGGGCATCGACCGCGACCGGCTCACCCGGCTCACCGCCCAGGTACGGGAACAGGGCCCTGCACCCTGGCGCCCGGAGGCCGCCGCGGCGTTCCACACGGCCACGGGCATCGGTCCCCTCCAGTCCGCCGCCCTGCTGTCGGCAGCCGTCAAGGAGCCCGGCGCCGAGGCGCTCACGCTCCTCGGCGTGAAGACACGTACCTTCGAGGCCGCGCAGTCCAGGCTGGACGCACTGCCCCGTGACGACCGGCACGCCGTGCTCCAGGCACTGCTGCCCGCCGACCCGGCCGAGCTGTGGTCCACGGGCCCCGACGTCCGGGCCGCCGCCGAGGTGTGGCAGAAGCGCCTGGCCTCCCTCGTCCGTGTCCCCGAGGAACTGGATCTCGACCTGTCGGGCACCGCCGCGGAGGCCGTCGACCTGATCCTCAACGCGGGCTCCCGGACCTGGCTCGCCCACGGCACGTACGTCCCGGACGGCACCGGCCGCCCGGGACTGCGCCGGGCGGGCGCACGCGGCGCGGTCTCCTCGGCCGTGACCGCCCTGCGCACTCTCGCCTACACGCTGCCGTACGGGCACCCCCTGCGGGCGCACCTGCCCGTCGGGCTCACCGCGTTGCGAGACTGCCTCGCCGATCCGGACCTGTTGCTGGACCTCGGTCTGGAATGGGCCGAGTCGGGTGGCTCGATCGGCCCCGTGGTCCGCGCCGCCCACGGGCTCCCCGAGTCCGGCGGCGCCGATGCCGACGGTCTGGTCAGGGCCGGCACGGCGCTGCTCCTCGCCCCCGGCTACGCCGACAACGAGAAGCTCCTGATCCGCCCGGCCGGTCTGGCGGGCCCCGACGACCCGGCGTTCGGCCTCGTCGAGGGCACCGTCTCCCCGTACGGCACCGGCGATCTGCTCGCCCTGCGCGCCCTGCTGGACGAGGAGACCGACGCCCTGGCCTCGGCGGGCACCCCCGACGGCGCCCCGCACCACCCCGCGCAGGATCCGACGCGTGCGGTGCCGGAGCTGGTGACCGAAGCCGCCGACGCCCTCGGCCTGAGCGCGGACGCCGCCGCGCTCTACCTGATGCTGCTCGCCCTGCCCGACCCGACGGACCGCAACTGCGCCCGCTGGACCGAGTGGAAGCCGGCACGGATCAAGAAGGCCCGGACGGAACTCGCCGCCACCGGCCTCGTCGTGGAGGCGAAGCGCTCCCGCGCCGGCCGCACCCTGTTCCTCCCCTGCGGCTGGCTCGAACGCGGCGCCCCCGGACTGCCGTTGGAGACCTGGAAGGAACGCCTGTATCCCGTGACAGGGTCCACCCGGACCCTGCCCGGCCTCCCCGTGCCCGCGCTGTTCGCAGCCGCCTGGGCACGGGTCCGCGACGGCGACGCCCCCGCCTTCGAAGAACTTGACACCCGCGCAACCCGGAAGGGCCGCCGCCGATGACGAACGACACCACGACCACCATGGACAGCACCACCACGGGTGGCGTCCCGGACCAGGCGACGGCTCCCGGCCGGGAGCCCCGTCAGGTCACGCTCCCCGAGGACCGGTACGCCACCGAGCTGGCCTTCCTCGCCGCCCATGACTCCGGGCCCCGCCCACCCGGCTGGCTGCTCACCCCGCGCGCCGTCGTCACCTTCGTGATGGGCAGCGCGGGCGACGCACTCGGCCTGCCGAAGGGCGCCCGACCCGGCGCAGGGGTGCCGCCCCGCCTGGTGATCGAGCAGAAGTTCGTCGGCGAGCGCGCCCTGGTCGAGCGGTGTGTGGTCACCCTCGCCGGAGAGCGCGGACTCCTCCTCGTGGGCGAACCCGGCACCGCCAAGTCCATGCTCTCCGAGCTGCTTTCGGCGGCCGTCTGCGGGACCAGCGCGCTCACCGTGCAGGGCACCGCGGGCACCACCGAGGACCAGCTCAAGTACGGCTGGAACTACGCGCTGCTGCTCGCGCAGGGCCCCACCGAGCAAGCGCTGGTGCCCTCCCCGGTGCTCGCCGCCATGACCCGGGGGGCCGTCGCCCGCGTCGAGGAGGTCACCCGCTGCCTGCCGGAGGTCCAGGACGCTCTCGTGTCCCTGCTCTCCGAGCGGCGGATCGCGGTCCCCGAACTCGCGGGCGGCGAGGGCGCCCAGGTGTACGCGGCCCCCGGGTTCACCCTCATCGCCACCGCCAACCTGCGGGACAAGGGCGTCTCGGAGATGTCCGCCGCGCTGAAGCGGCGCTTCAACTTCGAGACCGTGGGCCCCATCGGGGACGTGGACGCCGAGACCGCGCTCGTGCGGCGCCAGTCGCGGGCGGCCGTCGAACGCGTGGGCGCCGCCTTCCAGGTGGACGACGCGGTCCTCGAAGCCCTTGTCACCGCCTTCCGGGACCTGCGCGAGGGCCGCTCCGTGGAGGGCTGGGAGGTCGAGCGCCCCTCCACGGTGATGAGTACGGCGGAGGCGGTCTCCGTCGCGGGCGCCCTTGGCCTGGCCGCCGCCTACTTCCCGGGCGACCGGGACGTGCTCTCCCTCCTGCCCGGCCATCTGCTCGGGGTCGTCCGCAAGGACGACCCCGCCGACGCGGCACGGCTGCTGGGGTACTGGGACGGGCCGGTGCGCAGGCGCGCGGAGCAGGGGTCGGCCACCTGGCGTGCCCTGTGGGACCTGCGCGCGGTGCTGGAGAACTGACGGATGAGCGAGTCGACCATCCCCGAGACGTGGTCCACCGTCGAGCTGTCGCCCACCGGTGCGCCGGCCGTTTCCCGGGCGCAGGGCCCGGGGGCCGGGCCCGCCACCGCGGAAGCCGCGGTGGCGGCCCTCGCGGCGGCCGGCCCCGGGCTGCCGTTCCTGATCGGGGTGCGCCACCACGCGCCCTCGCTGGCGGCCGCCCTCCCGGCACTGCTGGACGCGGCGGCCCCCGACGTCCTCCTCGTCGAACTGCCCGCCGAGTTCCAGCCCTGGCTGGGCTGGCTCGCCCACGAGGAGACCGAGGCCCCGGTGGCGCTGGCCGCCGTACCCGCCGACGGGACCGGGCCCGTCTCCGAAGGCCGACAGGGTCCGGCCTTCTACCCGTTCGCGGACTTCTCGCCCGAACTGGTCGCGCTGCGCTGGGCGGCGAGAAACGGGGTCCCGGCTGTTGCCTGCGATCTGCCGCTGGCCGACCGGGCGTGGGCGGGGGACCTTCCGGACGGCCCCGCCCCCGCCCCGGGCGCGGACTCCGCGCCCGTTCCGGGCGAGGGGCACGGACTGTCCGACGCGCTCCGGTCCCGGCTCACCGGCCGGGAGGGCGACGACCTGTGGGACCGGCTGGTGGAGACCTTCGCCCCCGGATCGACACCCGAGGCGCTCCGCCGTGCCGCCCTGCTCACCGGCTGGGCACTGCGCCACGAGGCCGAGGCGCGGGGCGGGGTGCAACGCACGGACCTGGTGCGCGAGGCGTGTATGCGCCGCCATGTCGCCGAGGCCCTGGCGAACGGGCGGCGGCCCGCCGTGGTGGTGGGAGCCTTCCACACCCCGGCGCTGCTGCCGTCAGTCGCAGGGGACCCCGCACCAAAGGTGTTCGCAGACGCGCCCGCCTCGCCAGGTCCCGGCGCGGACGGCCGCGTGAACGGCGCTGCCGGGACGGCGGCGTGCACGGTCTCCCTGGTCCCGTACACGTACCCGCTGCTCGACTCACGGTCGGGCTACCCGGCAGGCATCCGGGACCCGGAGTGGCAGCACACCGTCCTGGACGCCGCCGGGGACCCGGCCGCGCTGCACGAGGCGCTGATCCGCACCGCGGTCCGCGTCTGCGCCGCCCTGCGCGAACAGGGCCACCCCTACGGCCCGGCGGAGGGCCGGGAGGTCGTCCGGGTGGCCGGTGACCTGGCCCGCCTGCGCGACCTGCCCGCCCCCGGCCGCGGTGAACTCCTGGAAGCCGTGCAGACGGTACTGGGGCGCGGCGAGACCTACGGCACGGGCCGCGCCGTCGCCCGGGCCCTCGAACGCGTACTCGTCGGAGCCCGCACCGGACGGCCCGCGCCCGCCGCACCGCGCAGCGGACTGGGCCCCGCGGTCGAGGCCGAGACCGCGGCGCTCTCCCTCCCCGGCCCCGAGGACGCGCACGAGAAGACACCGCGCGACCTCCGGCTGGACCCGGCGCGCTCCACCCTGGACCGGCGCCGCGAACTGCTGCTGCGCAGGCTGACGGTGTGCGGCATCCCTTACGCGCAGGAGCAGGGGGTGACCGGCGCGGCGGGCACGGAAGGACTCACGACGCGCTGGCAGGTGCGGTGGACCCCGGCGACGGTCGCGATGCTCACCGCGGCCGGGGCCCGCGGCGTCACCCCGGCCCAGGCGGCCGTGGGCGTGCTGCGGCAGCGACACGCGGCCGAGCGCGCTGACGGCGGACCGACGGCAGCCCAGGTCGTCCGCGGCCTCACGGAGGCCGCCGAGTGCGGGCTCCCCGCTCTTGCCGACGAGCGGCTGACGGAGCTGGCCGTCGTACTCCCCGCGAGCGGTTCCCTTCCCGAACTCCTTGCCGGGCTCGACCTGCTGGATCGTATCCACGCCGGCCACCTGCCGGGCCTGGCCGAGCCCGACGAGCCCTCGGCCACGGACGCCACCGCCACCGCCGCCGTCTCCGCCCGTGCCACCCGCACCGCGCGGGCGGCCGAACTCCTGACCTCGGCCGCGGTCCGCCAGGTCGACGGCCTGACCGGCTCCGAGGAGCCCGAGGACGCCCGGGCGCTGCTCGAACTGGCCCAGCGGGCCGACCGGGTGGGCGGCATCCGGCTCAGCGCCGCCCTCGCCCGGCTGGCCCTGGACGGCACTCCGCTGATCGCCGCGGCCGCCGGAGCGGTCAGGGTGCTCACGGGCCACGAAGAGGCCGAGGCCTTCGGGGGACGCGTCGCCTCCTGGGTGGACGGAGCCGCGGACAGCACCTCGCGGGCCGCGCTCACCGCCCGCCTCACGGGCGTCCTGACCGTGGCCGGCCCCCTTCTGACCGTCGGTGTCGGCGCCCTGGATCCGTTGTTGCACCGGGTCGTCGAGCTGGACGACACCGCGTTCCTGGCCCGGCTGCCGGCCCTGCGCGGTGGTTTCGACACCCTGAGCCCGGCCGCCCGGGACCGGCTGCTGGACACCGTCGAGGAGCGGTTGGGCGAACGGGTGGACACCCTTGACGCGGACGATCCGGACGAGCTGGCCCGTCGGACAAAGGCCGATCTCGCGGCCCGCGAGCTCCTGACCGGCCTCGGCCTGCCCGTTCCGCCACCCGCGCACGACGACCGGTTCCCACCGCTGTCCGGCCACCCCGCCGCACTCTCCACAGGGGCCGCGCCTGCGAGGACCTTCGCGCCCGCCGAACCCTCCACCGGGGCCGCGCCTGCCGCACCCCCCACCGACGCGGCGCCCGCGCGGACCCTCGCGCCCGCCGACCGGTGGCGGCTCGTGCTCGGCCGGCGCCCGGACCAGCTGCCGGCCGGCGCCGGCCGCCTGGCGACCGCTCTGGACGAGCTCTACGGCGCGGGACACGGCGAGGGATCCCGCAGTGGCCTTCCCGGCCCCGGTCACGGTGGCGGCTCCGGACCGCGCGGCGGCCGGGAACCGTCATTCCCCGGTGTCCGCGAGTGGTCAGAGGAACTGGCCGCGCTGTTCGGCCCCGGCATCCGCGAGGAGGTCCTCGCCGCCGCAGCCGCGACGGGCCGGCAGGACGTCCTCGCCGAACTCGACCCGGCGGCAGTCACCCCCTCCGTGGAACTGCTCCGGACGATCCTGCGGTACGCCGGCGGGCTCCCCGAAGCCCGCCTTGCGGCACTACGGCCCCTGGTCCGCCGCCTGGTCGACGAACTGACCCGGCAGCTCGCCACCCGGCTGCGGCCCGCCCTCACCGGCACGATGCTGGCCCGGCCCACCCGCCGCCCCGGCGGTCGGCTGGACCTGCCGCGCACGCTGCGCGCCAACCTGGCCACCGCCCGGCGGACGGCCGACGGAACGGTCCGGGTGATCCCCGAGAGGCCGGTGTTCCGCAGTCGCGCCCGACGGTCGGCCGACTGGCGCCTGATCCTGGTCACCGACGTCTCCGGATCCATGGAGGCGTCCACGATCTGGTCCGCGCTGACCGCCTCCGTGCTCGCCGGGGTGCCGACCCTGAGCACCCATTTCCTGGCCTTCTCCACGGAGGTCGTCGACCTCACCGGCCATGTGCAGGATCCCCTCTCCCTCCTGCTGGAGGTGAGCGTGGGCGGGGGCACACACATAGCCGCCGGGCTGCGGCACGCCCGCAGCCTGATCACGGTGCCGACCCGCACCCTCGTCGTCGTCATCAGCGACTTCGAGGAGGGCGCGCCACTCGGCGGACTGCTGTCCGAGGTGCGGGCCCTGGTGACCGCCGGCTGCCACGTCCTCGGGTGCGCGAGTCTCGACGACGCCGGCCGGCCCCGCTACTCGACGGGCGTCGCAGGGCAGCTCGTGGCCGCCGGCATGCCTGTGGCGGCCCTCAGCCCACTCGAACTGGCCCGTTGGATAGGGGAGAAGACCGCATGAACGCCGCCCAGTTGCCACCCGTAGCGCCCGAGGTCACGGCCATGCTGGTGGAGGAGCTCTCACCCCGGCTGCGCAAGCGGCTGGACGCGGCAGTCACCAAGCTCGGCGCCCGCCCGACGCACCGTGACGGGGACACGGTGACGATCGAGGTCGACGACGAGACCGAATTGCGGCTGCACGCCCCGGGGGGCGTGGTGGCGACGGCGGACGCCATCACCTGCGGTTGCCTCCTGGCCCCGGCATGCGCCCACCGCGCGGCCGCCGCCTGCGCCGCCCCCGCGGCGGACCTGGCGCCGGAGCTCGCCGACCAGCCCCCAGGGGCGGTCCCCGACCCCGCCTCCGCAACGGATCCCGCCTCCGACCCGGCCTCCACCTCCGACCCGGCCCCCGCTCCCGACTCCACCCCCGACCCGGCCTCCACCCCCACCCCCGACGCCGCCTCCACGCCCGAGGTGGCGAGCCCGGCCCAGCGTGCCGCGGCCGCCGCTCTGTGGTCGGCGGGCACCGCCGTGCTGGAGGCAGGCGTCGACGGGGCCGGCGCCGTCACCCAGTCGGCCCTTCTCCGTGCCGCGCACACCGCCCGGCTCCGGCACCTGCCGCGCGCCGCGAGCGCGGCGCTGTCCGTCGTCACGCTGCTGCGCGCGGCCCGCGCCGGGGATCCGTCCTACCGCACCGCCGATCTCGTCACGGCCCTGACCGAACTCCTGGGCACCGCACACCGAGTGGGGACGGCGTCCGGGGCGGAACTGGCCGCTGTCAGAGGGCGCGCGCGCCGCCCGTACAGCCCGGACGGCTCGCTGCGTCTGTACGGCCTGTTCACCGAACCCGTGGTCACCGACTCGGGGCACGGCGGCGTCCGCACCTGGGTCGCCGGATCCGACGGCCGCCTCTTCACGGTCGGCGACGTGGCACCCGGCGGCGTCGGACGCGCCCTGGGCGTGGCCGACAGGGCCGTGCGCCTGGGGGACAGCGCGCTCACCCATCGGGAGCTGGGCCGGGCCGGCCTGGCCGTCTCGGGGGCGACGGTCTCGCCGGACGGAAGACTGGGTGCGGGCAAGGGCGTCAAGGCCGTTACCGCCCAGGGCGCGGCGTGGACGGAGCTGCCGCTCGCCGCCCTGTGGCAGACGCCGCCCTCCGAACAGGCCGCCCGCGCGCTGCGGTCCATCTCCCGCTACGCAGACCCGGACGGCGGTGGCAGCGACCTGCTCTTCCTGGATGTCGAACTCATCGGCGCCGTACGGGAGGCGGGTGGCACCTGCCTGCTCGCGCGGTGCGAGGGAGGCGTTCCCGTGCGGCTCACCGTCGCCGACGACGACCCCGCGCTGGCCCACCGCGACAATCTGATGCTGCTGGCCGCGGCGCCGGGGACACGGCTGAGGATCGTCGGCCGTCTGGTGCCCTCCCTCCACCCCCGGCTCACCCTCCTCGCCTGCTCACACCCCACGGGCGAGGGCACGATCGACCTCGGCCTCGATCGCCTGAGCCGCGCCGACCTCCCGGACCCGGGCGCCCCCGTGCACCCCGCCCCGCCACAGCCCGGAGGGTCCGGCGAGCACTCGCCCCTGTACCTCCTGGAGCGCAGGGTCGAACAGGCGGTCCCGGCAGGCCGCGCCGCCCTCGGCATGCTCGGCGACGTCACCGCCGAGACCCGCCGCATCCGCCGCGCGGGCCTCCCCACGGCCGCCGGACTCCTCAGGGCCATGTGCGCCTCGGCGGCCCAACGCGATCGCGACCTCTTCGGCCGCCTTCTCCCCGCCGACACCGACGGCTTCGCCACCTACTGGCTCGCAGCCGCCCGTTACACGGCCGCCGTGGCCGAGTCCCTGTGCGCGGCAGCCTGGCAAGCGACGCAGGAGGGCCCGGCCGCGGCGCCGTCCGTCCCGGACCAGGTGCCAGGACGGGCCGTGGCGTAGACCCCTCGGTACCAGCGGGTGCAGCTCCGGTTCCCGCCCTGCCCGTCGTACTCCTCGACGCAGGCCCGGTGGGCGTTGGTTGTCCCGGCCGTCCGTGTGAACGCCGTCGTGGGACGGCGTTCACACGGACGATGAGCCTTCAGCGCCCGGCGCCGCACCGGCACCGCACCGCACCGCACAGCACCGGTACCGGCGCGCTGGACGGGGCCGCCGGATCGGTCAGGTGCCGGCGGCGGCGTTGTGCGCGGTCTTGCGTACGCCGATGGTGACCAGTGCCACGGCGGCGGCGGCCAGCATCCCGATGCCGCCGATGAGGGCGCAGGTGTGCAGCGCGTCCGTGAAGCTCGCGCCGTAGACGGACTGGGCCTGGGCCGTGGTCGGGCCGGTGGAGAGGCGGAGGAAGGCGCCGGCCTGGATGCCGGCGTCGGAGACGACACCCAGCACCTGCCCCCGGTCGGCCGGGCCGAGATCCGAGGCCGCGAGGTGGCCCGGGAGAGTGGCCAGGGTGCGGTTGGTGAGCAGAACACCGAAGACCGCGGGGCCGAGTGCGCTGCCGATCTGGCGCAGGGCGCTGCTGGCGGCACCTGCGGTGGGGGCGAGTCGGGGCGGCAGGCTGTTCACGGCGATGGTGGTGATGGGGGCCGTGGCCAGGGCGATGCCTATGCCGAGGACGCCGATGACCGCGGCGGAGACGGCGACCCCGGTGGACGCGTCGAAGCTGGTGACGAGGAGGGCGCCGACGCCGCCCACGGCGAGGCCGACGATCAGGACGAGGCCGGGGGTGGTGCGGACCATGAGGCGTCCTACCAGCGGGCCGAGGACGACGGTGAAGCCGTTGAGAGCGATGAGGCGGATGGCGATGTCGAAGGTGGAGTCGTGGTGCACGAGTCCGAAGTACTCGCTCAGGGTGAAGACGAGGCCGACCTGGGCGAAGAGGGTGAGGCACATGACGACGGCCGTGCCGGAGAAGGCGAGGGACGAGAAGAGCCGCATGTCGAGCATGGGGTGCGTGGAACGCAACTCGGTGACGATGAACGCGGCGAGGGTCGCGGCTGCGACGACGAACCCGATGACGACCTCTGCGGAGCCCCAGCCGGCGACCCCGCCCTCGATGACCGCGTAGACGAGGGAGGTGATCATGACGATGGCCAGGAGCTGACCCGGAACCTCCAGCTCGACGGCGGTTCGTACCGGGGGGTCCTGTGAGTACCGTCGTGAGCGCGGACGCCGCGACCAGGGCCGAGCTGCTCGCCCTCGAAGAGCGTCGCCGTGCGGCCCTCGTCGCGGGGGACATCCCGGCACTGGACGCGATGTTCGACGAGTCGCTCGTACACATCCACGCCCCCGGGCTCACACACGGCAAGGCTCAGCTCCTGGAGCACGTCGCGACACGTCGGGCCTACCTCGACTCGGAGCGTGGCGAGCTGCGGATCCGGCTCGTCGGCGACGTGGCCGTCATGACGGGCCGGCTGACCAACCGGCTCCGTTCCCCCGAGGGGGGCGAGCGGGTCCTCGGCGGGGTCGTCACCCAGGTGGTGCGGCGCTGCGACGACGGCGAGTGGCGCTTCCTCAGCTTCCAGATGACGCCGGACGGCGAACACGTATGGCCTGCGATGCCCTCGGAGCTGGAGGCGCAGGACGAGACCACAGGGAAAGACGGACAACGATGAAGATCGCACGATTCCGCGTGGCCGACGGCCCGATACGGCTCGGGCGCGTCGACGGCGACCGGATCACCGACATCTCCGACGTCCCGGGTGCGGGCACGTCGCTGCGCGCGATTCTGCCGGTGCTCGGCACGCTCCGGGAAGCCTTCCTCGCGGCCGACGGCCCGGGCCTCCCGCTCGACGCCGTCGTGCTGGAGGCGCCGGTCGACGAGCCGCAGAAGTACCTCGGCATCGGCATGAACTACAAGGAGCATGCGGAGGAGGCACGCCTGGCGGGCGTGCCGATCCCGACGAGCCAGATGTGGTTCAACAAGCAGGTGTCGTGCATCGTCGGGCCGTACGACGCGATCCACAAGCCTGCGGTGTCGGACCAGCTCGACTACGAGGTGGAGCTGGGCGTCGTCATCGGGCAGCGCTGCCGGCACGTGGCCGCCGAGGACGCGCGCTCCGTGATCGCGGGCTACCTCGTGGCCAACGACGTGTCCGTGCGCGACTGGCTCGCCAAGCGCTCGCCCACCTTCACGCTGGGCAAGTCCTTCGACACGCACGGACCGATCGGCCCGTGGCTGACGACGGACGACGAGATCGCCGACCCGCACGACCTGCGGATGCGGCTGAGTGTCAACGGCGAGGTCCGGCAGGACTCGCCCACCAGCGACATGATCCATGACATCTACGAGCAGATCGCATACCTGTCACAGGTCATGACGCTCATGCCGGGCGACATCCTCGCCACCGGCACCCCGGCCGGGATCGGCGCCCCCACGGGACGCTTCCTGAAGGCGGGGGACACGGTGAGGGCCGAGATCGAGGGCCTCGGGGTGATCGAGAACCATGTCGTCGCACCCTGATCGCGTGCCGCGCCGCGTCAGCGTCCACCTACCGGGGTTCGGGCATGCCAACCCCGTCCCGGTCGCGAGCCGCATCGGCCCGTTCCTGGCCTCGGGCGTCCTCACCGGCCGCGACCCGGCCACCGGGGAGATGCCGACGGGCCTGCCGGCACAGTGCGCCAACGTGTTCGCGCACGTCCGCGCGCTCATGGAGACGGTGGGCGGCACCACGGACGACATCCTCAAGATGACGTTCTGGCTCGCCGCGTACCGCGACCGCGACGCGCTCAACCGGGAGTGGACCGAGATGTTCCCCGACCCGGCCCACCGGCCCGCGCGCCAGGTGGCCGCGGCACAGCTGGACGGCGGCGCGCTCGTCCATTGCGACCTCCTGGCGATTCTCGGCGACACGAACGGCTTGTGACGCCTGCGGTGTCCGCGGTGTCTGCATTCTGCAGTGCCTGAGCGACCTGAGTAGCCCGAGATGCCTGAGCTGGTTGAGACACCTACGGCACCTGTGACAGCTATGACACCCGTGGCATGTGTGATGCCTGCGGCCACAGCCGCCCGGGGCGGAGACGGAGGCGGATGTTCAGGAGACCGCTCGGCGGCCTCCGAGGCCGGCGGCGCCGGTGGGGGCGATGGCGAACTCTTCCGTGCCTGCGCCCCGCAGCTGCCGGGTGGGATCCGTTCCGCCGGGTGCCACCGCCGACGCCCGGCTCGTCACCTGTGGTGGAGGACCGGCGAGGAGGCGGGGCACTTTCCGATGCGCCAGTGCGGGCATATCGTAAAAATATGGTCAAAGTCAGACGTAAGCGAGAAGCGTACGAATGTCCGGCCTGCAAGCAGTCCGTGCCGGCCGCAGTCCATCGTCACAAGACTCTCGGCATATTCGTCCCGACCTGGGGCCCGGGCGCATGCCAGAACCAAGAGTGCCCCGAATTCCGGTTGGACCCCAGCTACAAGAAGTCCCAGGCCCGGTAGCGACATCGACGCGCGGCGGCGGGCTGCCCGCCCGGCCCGAAGTCGGTGGCCACCCGGGAACGCACCCGCCCCCGCGACCCGGGCGGCCCGCTCGTCGCGGACCTCGCCCACCGGATGCGTCACAGCCGTACGGCGCCTTGTCCCTGTGCCCTGCGACCCTTGTCCCTGCGGGGTTCGGGGCGGCCTCCGATGTCGTCCTCGTGGGCCATCGTCCGCGTCGCTTCGGACGGCGAACAGACCGACAATGTAGGCAGACGCATGTACGAGGAGCCGTGATGCGTACTGACATGCCCGGCGCCGGTGAAGCCCCGAAGACGGTCGTAGGTGTGGACGGTTCGGAACATGCCAGGACTGCCGCGCTCTGGGGAGCGGCCCGGGCCGTCCGTCATCAGCAGGGCCTGTGCCTCGTACACGCCGTCGATCTGGACCGCCTGGATCGATTCGCCTCGTTCGAGACATCGCAACACGTCCTGGAACGCGGCCGCGGACTGTTGCGAGGACTGGCGGGGGAGACGGCGCACCGATTTCCCGGACTGGACGTCGCGCTCGAACTCAGACGCGAAAGGCCGGTTTCCGCGCTCCACGCGATTGCCCGGCCGGGCGACACCATTGTTGTCGGCAGCAGGGGCAGCGGTGGATTCGGCCCTCTCCTCCCTGGGCCGGTCGGTCTCGGCGCTGTCGCGGGCAGCCGCGTGCCCGTGGTCGTGGTGCACGGCAGGACCGAGCGGGGGGACGGCGTGCCGGTCGTGGCCGCAGTGGTGGCCGCGATCGCGGATGAACGGGACGCGGAATGGGTCGTCCAGGCCGCGCGGGAGGCACGGGCTCGCACAGGTGTCCTTCGGCTGCTGCATGTGCGGAGCACGCTGACGCGATCCGGAACCCGTCGCGACCTCCCCGACGAGGCCGGGCACTTCGACGGCCCGGGCCAACGGCTGCTGGCCGGTCTTGCCACCCGGATCCGGGAGGACCGGGACGGTCCGACCGTGCGCACCGAGGTCATCACTGCCCGGTCGGCCGCCGCCGGGCTCGTCGAGGCCAGCCGGGACGCGGACCTGTTGATCGTGGGGAGCCGGAAGCGGCGCACCGTCCCGCAGCTCGGGCCAGGGCATGTCGTTCACGCGCTGCTGCACCATGCGCACTGCGCTGTGCAGATCGTGCCCTACGACACGGATGAGGTGACAGTCGCGACCGGAAATCAGCTCGGGGACGACCGCTGACCGCGGCCCCGAACGGAGGGAGCCGTGTCGTCCCCCACCGCATCGAGGAGGGACCATGCGGAACAATCGGCGAAGTCTGACTCTGGACGGGCCCGTGGTCGTGGGAACCGATGCCATGCCGGACGCCCACCGGGCCGTGCGCTGGGCGGCAGCCGAGGCCGACTCCAGGGGGCAGCCGCTGACCATCGTGCACGCCACCAGGACCGAATCGGGACATCCCCGCCTGTCCCTCAAGGGAGTTCGGCAGGCGAAGGACCACGCCGCCGACGTGCTGGCCGAGGCGGAAGCGCTGGCGGGAGAGACTGCTCCCGGTGTCACTGTCACGACGGCCACATGCCCGTACGACACTGCGGCCTGTCTGCTCGGCCAGGCCGGTCAGGAGGGCACGATCGTCGTCGGGACGCGCGGGCACGGAGGGTTCCTGGGGCTGCTCGTGGGCTCCGACGCCCTGCGGGTCGCGGCCCGCTCCAGGGTGCCCACCGTTGTGGTTCCCCCACGTGAGCGCGACCGTCCTGCCGGGGTCGTCATGGCCGCCGCGCGGGATGACCGGGACCGTGAGGCAGTACGTCTCGCTGCGGATCTGGCGCTGCGCCGCGGAGCCCGGTTGCGCGTCGTCAGCGTGTGGATCTTCCTGGAGAACGTCGGCAGTATGGCGACGATGTTCGACGACCCGTCCGAACTCGCGGCCACCGAGAGCGCCGAGGTCGCGCGTCTCGTCGCGCGACTGCGCGAGGAGCGACCCGGTCTGGACGTCGCCCACGATGTCGTGCGTGCCGCGTCGTCAGCCGCCGTACTGGTCGCGGCAACCGCGGAGGCGGACGCCGTGGTCATCGGCTCCCGCCGCCGGTCGGTCCCTGTCGGTGCGCCCCTGGGCCACGTCACCCACGCCGTGCTGCACCATGCGCACTGCCCGGTACTTCTGACCCCTCAGTCCCACGATGAACCACCAGAACAGAATTGACCAAGGGGGTTCCAACGCGCGGTCCGAAGCACGCGGTTCGAAGCACGAGGCCCGAAGCGCGCGGTCCGAAGAGCGCGGCCCGGCGACGCGGCCGGTGAATGAGGGCCCGCTGCGTGCACGTCCGTTGTGCCGGGCGGGCCCCGAAGTCCGGAGTGGGGGCACATTGCCGATCCGGTCCCGGACCGAATGCCACGCACCACGGCCCGCCCGGGAAGAACCGGGCGGGCCGTGGTGTCGAACGGGCTGATCTGCGGCCAGGATCAAAGAGCCCGGTAAGAGGGCGCGGGGATCGACGCTGCGACACCGAAGGGTGCGAATCCCGTCTCCGTGAGAACGCGGTAGACGAACTCCGAGGCCGACATGTCGAAACGCTGAAAGGGCTCCAGCGGGTCCACCCGGGCCATCACCGGCCATGTCGCCGGATCCCGTGCGGTGTCGGCCAGCCAGTAGTACTCCTCCTCGATGAAGGAGTAGCCCCACTGCACAAGGCCCGTTCCCTTGCTGTCCTCGTTCGCGCCGAGCAGGCCGGCGGGTTCGAAATTCCGCCGGTTGTCCGGGTTGGCCGAGACCGAGGTGAGCAATTTCGCGTGGTTGGCGCGCACCGACTCCGAATCCTCGTTCGCCTCCAGGACCAGGAGGTGGTCACTGAAAGCACCCCAGGGCGCGAAGCGGCGACGCAGTTCCTTGAAATCATCGGGGAGAGGGGTGCCAAGGAATTCCTCGGTTCCGGACCAGTCGGGTTCGCCGGCTTCGCCGCCCCAACCCGTGACCGTCACCAGGCGTTCGACCCATTCCATGTGCACCCCTCCGCGCAATTCACTTACCGACTACGCCCTGGTCAGGGCCTGTTCCAAATCGTCTGATCGACAATTCTGGCCCCGGTGGACGTATAGGCGGTCATGGTAACACCGAGCGGAATGGGGTTGCTATCGCTTCCCCATACCGGAACGGAGGAGTAGTAGACGGTATTTCCCGCGGCGATCGAGTCCGCGATCTTCTGTTCCTGTGTCGACATCTCCGGGGAATTCGCGGTGCGATACAGCGGGACCAAATTGCGACGGTCCGTGCCGCTTCCCCCGAGCTGGCGGGCGAGAAGGTGTCCGCGGTTCATCTGGGGCTTGTTCCCCAGCCTGAATCCGGGCGGCGCGTTCTCGAAGAACCCCGGCGTGGACGGAGGCCAGGGCGCGTTGCTGCCCATGATCTCCGTGTCCGGTGTGTTCAACATCGTGTTGCCCTCCTTGTCCGTGTAGTTGAAGCCACCGGCGGTGAGGCACGCGTAGGCGCCCTGGGCCCTGCCCTGCTTGTCGAGCGGCGCGTAGTACGTCATGCTCTGGCCGGCCGCGCAGTCGTCGCGGGTGAACGGGAACAGGGTGTCGGCCGGCTGCCACTCCTTCTTGGAGTCCGGCTTGAGGAGCAGCCCCTTGTTGTAGTCAGGGGTGTCCCCGGGATCCGACTCGACGCCGTTGGGCGCCGTGGGTGTGTTCCACCCGATTCCGTTGAGGAAGACCTCAACCGCCGTGAACACGCCCTTGGGCGCCTTCGTGGCCACCTTCGCGCCACCCGAGAAGAAGTCCTTGATCGGGTCCAGCCAGCTGTGGCCGTCGAGTTCGGTCCGGCTCACCGGATTGCCGCCGGTGAAGGCGTAGCGGTTGCCCGTGTAGGGGTCCGCGCCGAGACTCATGTCGGCGAGGGCCCCGTTGTACATGTCACGGGTGGTGAAGCGGTTCAGCCCCGGGCTGTAGTCGCGGAACCCCATGTCGTACGTACCCGACCGGGCGTCCCAGCGCTTGGCGTTGAAGCGGTAGGGGTTGTACTCCTCCTTGGTGGGGTCGGCCGCGTCGGGCTTGTCGATACCGGTGAACTCGGCGTCGTCGTTGTTCCCGTAGGCGGTGTAGCCGTACGTCGCCTTCGAGTCGCCGTTCTCGTCGGTCAGTGTCTCGACGTCGGTGCGGCTGTTGTAGCCGTAATAGCCGTCCTCGGACGTGCCGTCGTCGTTGTGCTTGATCTGCGACAGCCGCTCGCCCCAGGGGCTGTACTGGTACGACTTGGTCAGCTCGCTGCCGACCTTCTCGTCCAGCACCTCGTTGGACAGACCGAGGTAGTCGAAGTCGGTCGTCTTGCCGTCCGACGTCTTGGACGAGGTCCGGTCGAGCGGATCGAAGACGTACGTGGTGGACTTCAGCGTCCCCGCGGCGTCGGCCTTCTGCGACTCCACGACGTGGTCGAACCCGTCGTACACCTGCCGGTCGATGACCTTGCCACCGCTGGTGGTGGACTCCTGCCGGCCGAACGGGTCGTAGGTGTAGCGCGCCGTGCTCCCACCGCTGCTCGCGGTCAGCAGCCGGTTGCGGTCGTACTCGTACGCGGTGGTGACGCCCTTGACGGTCTGGCTGATGACATTGGCGTTGTCGTCGTGGACGTACGTCTCGGTGCCGGCCCCGGTGCCCGTCTTGACGGACTTGGCGAGCCGGTCCACGGGGTCATAGGTGTAGTCAGTCGTCGACGACAGGTATGACGAGCGGCTGTCGGCGTCCATCTTCCTCGCGACGTCCTGCGCCTTGTTGCCGTCGGCGTCGTAGGCGTAGGTGTGCGAGGAGACGAGGGTGCCGTTGGGCTTGTTCTCCGTGGTGGTCTTCGGCGCGGCGTCGGCGTAGTACGTGTAGTCGACGGTGTTGCCGTTGCCCTTGGTCTCCTTCAGCTTGAGGCCGCGGTCGGTGTACGTGTACGAGGTGACCTTCGGATCGGCGTCCGTGGCCGTCTTGCCGACCGTCACCGTCCTGACCAGTTCCCGCAGGTCGTAGCTGTACTTGGAGTACTGGTCGGGGTGGGTGACCGTGTCGGCCCGGCCGTTGGCGTCATACGTGTACGTCGTGGACTTCTTGTCCTGCCCGGCAAGCGCCTCGGTCACCTTCGCGACCTGGTTCAGACCCGTGTAGGAGACCGTGTAGGCGTCGATCTTCGCCGTGGAAGACGTGTCGTCGATCTTGGTCAGGTTGCCGTTGATGTCGTAGGTGTAGGCGTAGTCGTGCTTCTCGTTGTCGGTTTCGCCGGCGGTGCTGCGCACCAGCTTGACGCCGTCCGCGACGACGGTCCCGGCGCTGTTCTGGTCCAGCTTGAGCTTGGCGTCCTCACCCTGCTCGAGGGTGTAGGTGCCGAGCCCCACCCAGGTGCCGGTGCTCGCGTTCTGGTCCTTGGTGACAGCCGGTTCGGTGGTCGTGCCGTGGGTGAGCGTGTACTTCGCCGCGGTGGCGGCTCCGGTCACCTTCGGGTACTTCACGTACGCCGTGTAGCTGCCGTCCTTGGGTATGTTCAGCGTCCAGGTGTACGCGTCGGTGCCCGCGCCGGCTGCGTGGGTGCGATGGTCGTAGCCCTGCTGCCCGGTTGCGTCCGCCGCTGTCCAGGTGCCGGTGGAGGACGTGTTCTGGGTGTCCGAGTTGTCGACCAGGACGACGGCCTGGCCGACCGGGACGCCGTCGTCCGCCCGGTTCTTGAGCGACCCGTCCGGATAGTACGACCACGTCATGGTGCGGTTGGCCGAACCGTCCGCCGCCGAGATGGTGCGGGTGGCCTGCTTGCCCAGCTTGTCGTAGTCGAAGTCGGTGACGATCGACCACGGGTCGGTGGACTTCTTCACCCAGCCGTTGTCGAAGTAGTCCTGGGTGGTGTCGTTGCGGACGCTCTCGCCCTCGGACGGCGGCATCGACGTCCTGGAGACCCGGCCCACGGCGTCGTAGTCCGTGCGCGTGTAGACGTTCGGGTCGTTGTACCGGCTGTCGGCCGGATCGTAGGGCTGGTACTGCTTGACCGGCCGGTTGAGGGCGTCGTACTCGGTACGGGAGACGAAGTCGTCGGCCGCGGCCGTGGCCGTGCCGCGCGGCGTGGTCACCCTTGTCGCATTGCCGACCTGGTCGTACTCGTACTTGGTCGACCGCGTCCTGGTGCCGTCGTAGGGCGCCTTGACCTCGGTCTTCTTGCCACGCTCGTCATAGGTGACGGTGGTGGTCCGGTTCTCCTTGTCCGTCGTGGAGAGGGTCAGACCGTCCTTGTCGAAGGTCTGCGTGGTGAACTTCCCGGCCGCGTCGGTGACCTGGACGGCACGGTGGTTGAGGTCGTAGTCCTTCTTGGTCGTGTAGTCGGTGGTGTCCGCGGTGGCGTTCTTCTTGGGGTCGACGATCGTGGTGACGTTGCCGACGTTGTCGTAGACGTACGAGACCTTGTCACCGGCCGCGTTGACCGCCGAGGCCAACTGGTAGATCTCGTCGTAGTAGTTGGTTGCGATGTAGTCGGTGGCGTCGGAAGCGGTGGCCGTGCCCTTGGGCTCGGTCGTCGTCTTCAGGTTGCCGACCTTGTCGTACGTGTACGTCGAGGTGCGCGGGCTCGTGTTGTTGTTCGCCGGTGCGCTCGCCGACGTGATCTGGTCCGCGCTGTCGTACACCGCGGTCGATACGGCCCCGTCCGGTGCGGTGGTCCTCGTGGTGTTGTCGTTCGCGTCGTACACGGGCGCCGGCGCCGTGATCAGTTCGCCCGCGTTCTGGTCCTTGGGCACCGTGCTGACCAGCGGACGTCCGTAGGCGTCATAGGTCTGCGTGGTCTTCTTGCCCAGTGCGTCGGTGACCTCTGTGACCTGGCCGCGCTCGTCGTAGACATACGTCGTCGACTTGCTCAGCGCGTCCGTCATGGTCTTCGGATAGCCGGTCGGACCGAAGTCGCTGTTCGTCGAGGCATGCCCGTTGGCATCCGTCGTCCTGGTCATCTGACCGTAGGCGTCGTACTCGTACGCCGTCGTGTAGTCCCCGGCCGTCGCCGTGGCGACGCCCTTCGGGTCCGTGACCGTCTTCAGGTTGCCGAACGAGTCGTACCCGAACTGCCACGTACGGCCCTCGGGCGACGTCTTCTTGAACAGGTCGGCCGAGAAGCCGTCGAGGCGTGTCTGGTACGTGTACTGCTGCGAGTCCGTCGGATAGGTACCCGGCGCGCAGTCCGAGGGCGGCGGAACGCCTGCCTTGTTGCTCTCCGGGTTGCGCGACCACAGCGGGAAGCCCGTCTTCTGGTCGAAGCAGTAGGCGGACTTGGCGCCGTTCGCCTCCTCCAGGTAGGTGACGTTGTTGTCGGCGTCCCACGCCATCGTGGTGGTCTGCGACTTCGCGTTCGTCGTCTGCACCGGGCGCCCGAAGTCGTCCGTGACGAACTTCGTCGCGTGGGACTCCGCGTCCGTCACCGTCGCGTCGGTGAACTTCGCGTTCGTGGTGTTCACCGCGTACGTGAAGTCCGTGTCGCCGGCGAGGCGGTCGGTGACCTTCTTGGTCCACCAGTGGTACTTCGGGTCGTCGCCCGCCGACGGCTCGTTGTACGCCATCGACGTGGCGTTTCCGCGCGGGTCGACGGCCTTGACCAGCTTGACGTTCTTGTTGCCCTGCGTGGCGTCGTAGGTGAATCCGAAGACCTTCGGCTGCGCCGAGCCGTCACCGTCCACGAACCGGCCCAGCAGGCCCTTGTCCGTGTAGTAGAACGAGACCTTGCGGCCCGAGATGTCCGTCATGGACTTCACGTGGTCGTAGATCTTGGAGTTGTTGAGCTTCGTGCCGGTGACCTTGGCGCCCGTGTCGTCGATGTACTCGTACGACGCGTCACCCTTCTTGTAGTAGTCGACCGTCAACGACTGCCGAGTGGCCGGGTCGGTGATGTACGTCAGGAACTTCGTCGGCTTGTTGTTGGACTTGCGCTCCTCGTACGTGTACGTCTGCGTGTTGCCGTTCTTGTCGGTCACCGACGTCATGTAGCCGTCGCAGCCGAACAGGAAGCGCGTGCCGTCGGGGCGCGTCAGCGTCCACGCGTCCGGGATCGGGTCCTTGTTCGGGGTGCAGTCCAGGCCCGACTTCATCGTGACCTTGTAGTGAACGCCCGCAGGGGCCTTCCACGTGCCGTCCGGCTGCTTCCGGAAGACGTGCGTGGTGCCGTCACCGTCGGGGAGGCGGATCTCCGTCGGGTTCGGATTGGGCTGGAAGTCCAGTGGGGCGCCGAGCCGGACCGGCCCTGCCGCCTGCGCCGACCAGCCCGCACCGGACACCGTGTCCGAGGTGTCGAGCGAGTTGTACGAGAACCGTGCGAACGTGGTCAGGCCGCGCCCTGGGTTCGTGAAGGCGTTGTACGACCAGACCGAGTTGCCTGCGGCCAGGTTGTTCATCACCGTCGAGCCGGCGCCGGTGTTCTTGCCCGTATAGGAGTAGAACTTCTCCAGGCCCAGCGCGTTGGAGGTCGGGTCCTCCACCGCCACGTTCTGCTTCAGCGACGGAATGCCACCGGTCCCGGCGGACAGCCAGGTGCTGTCGGAGACCTTCTGGATGTCCCAGCCCAGGACGTACTCGGTGCGCTTGTTGCCCGAGTCGGAGTTGATCGGCGTCTTGACCTGCGCCTTGACCGTCGCGGACTCCGCCGGGGCGAGTGCCGGGACCGCGGTCTTGACCTGGTTGCCCCCGGTGGTGACGTCGGTGCCGTCGGGGAGCTTCCAGGTGTACGAGAGGACCCGCTCACCGGCCGCCCACGCCGCGGACGTTGTGTTGGTGACCGTCATGTCCACCGTGTACGTGGAGTTCGGCGTCATGCGGGCCGGTGTCTGCGGTGCGTAGTACGTGTTCTCCGAGGTGGCGTCCACGTAGATGACGCGCAGCAGCGGGCCGAGCTGCTGGTCCTCGCCCTCGGAGGCGAGGAACAGGGTGCGTTCCTGCGGTCCGGCGGTCGTCTCGTCCTTCAGCTTGACCAGGGCGCCCTTGTTGCCGGCGGGTGTCCTGACCCAGCTCTGGGTGAGGGAGGTGGCGTCCCACCAGTGGCGGCCGACCTCGGAGACCTGGGCGACGGTGTCGGAGACGGCAGCGGAGAAGTCACCGCCCGGCGCGGTCCACGCGGTGCCGGTGGCGGCGCTGTTCCAGGTCGCCGTCGTCTCCGCGAAGTCCTTGTTCAGGCCGTGGAGTTCGTAGATCGCGCCATCGGTGTCGGTCGTGGTCTCCGCGCCCCACATGTACAGCTTCGATTCGAGGACGGTGGCCGTCGTCGGGATGGAGGCCGTGGGGAACTTCAGGGTGGTGCGGGTCTTTCCGTACGTTCCGGAGTTGTTGCCGACGCTGAGCCACTTCTGGCCCACGCCGAAGGACTGGATGGTGTCCTGGTTGGTTGCGGGCTGCTGCGAGGAGAGCGTGGTGTCGGTGACCCCGCCGGCGGTGCCCTGGACCAGCTTCATCGTGCGGCCGGACTTGGGAACTCCGACCACGCGCGTGGGCGACCCGATGACCGAGCCGTCCTTCGTCTTCACCGCGATCTGGTAGTAGTACGTGCGGCTGATCTCCTGCGCCGAGGATGGTGGCGTCGGCGTGGCGGTGGTGTCGGTGTAGGCCGTGGTGGCCTTGTCCACCGGGGCGACGAGCGTCGCGGCGGAGGGCGTGAACACCTGCTGCGTGGAGCGGTGCAACTGGTACTCGACGATGTCCTGGCCGGTGTCGCCGGACTTGTTGGAGTACGCGGACCAACTCAGCTCGGGGCCGGTGTCGTGGACGACCGTCGGCGAGCTCAGTGCGGAGCCGACCTTGCCGTAGGTGATGGTGAGCCGCGGAAGGCCGGCCGTCTCGTCGCCGTACGTGGAGCCGTCGCCGGCCTCGTAGCGGGGACCGCCTGTGAGGGTGGCCGCCGCGGTGTCGTCCTTGGCCTGGAGCACGAAGCCGTGGTTGACGGCGGTGCCCGAGAGCCACTTCTGGACGGTGTCGGTCACCGGGAACCTGTGCCACGCGTTGTACTCGCCGGTGTTCTTGACGATCTGGGCCGGGTTCACCAGCCGGATCGAGTCGGCGATGTTGCGCGTGGTGGACGATCCGGTGTCGCCCAGGACGACTTCGCCCGCATTGCCGCGGGCGAAGTAGTACTGCGTGCCGCTGACCGCCTTCCACGCCGCGGCGGTCCCGGTCTGGTTGACCGTGCCCGTTGCGGTGCCGTCGCGGTGGCTGATCGTGTACGGGGCCGCGGTAGCCGCGTCGGTGGCGGGCGGGAAGTGGGCTTCCACCCGGTAGGACGCGGTCTCGGGAATCTGCGGCTGCCACGTGTACGTCTCGCCGGTGGCGGAGTTCTTGTTGTACGCGTAGTCGTCGCCGGTTGCCGCACCGCCGGTCGTGGCGGCCTTGGGCCACTCGCCCACCGCGGCCGTTCCGGTGTCGCCGTCGTCGATCTGGTACGTGGTGCCCGACAGCTCGCCCGAGAGGGCGCTGGTGTTGGACCAGGTCGCCGTCGACTCGTCCCAGGCACCCGTCGCCCGGTGCGCCTCGATGGTGACATCGTTGGCATTGGTGGTGTGCGTCTGGTCGTAGTACATCTCCAGACGCGCCGTGTCGATCTTCGTCCCGGTGGGGATCTCGCTGATCGGGAACTTGATCAGCGAGCGTGAGATGCCCGTGTCGGTCTTGCCCGCGGACATCTTCCAGGTGTTGTTGAAATTCGCGGTGGGCTGGTCGGACAGGACCATCGTGTCCTGCGACTGCGCGGCCGTCGGCATGACGGTGATCGTCGGGTCGATCGTGACCGGGTACCGGCGCTTGCTCGAAGCCAGCCACTTCGTGTCCGGCGTGATGACGATCTTCCAGTCGTCGCCGTCCCGCACCAGTTTCTGGTCGACCCGGGGGCTGTAGGCGAGTCCGTAGGGCGAGGAGGCGTCCTTGCGGGTGTCCGTCATGTACGCGGCCGGGATCGACATCACCGGCGTGTTCGGCAGCTCGCCGTACAGCGCGATGGACCCGTCCTTGCGGGCCTTCGGTGTCAGCCCTCCCGCGTCCAGGGTGAAGGTGTACGACACCGGTCCCGACGGCGCCCCGGCGAGGAGGATGTTCTCCTTCACATGCCCCGGGCCCACCTGGTACTGGAGATCGGCTCCGCCCGCGGCCACGTCCTTGTACGTGACCGTGGAGCCCTTCGCCGTCGGGCTCACCGACTTCGACTCCGCGGCCTCAAGGCCGAGGGTGACAGCGGGCCCGTCCTCGCCGGCCTGGAACTTCAGCAGCTTTCCAGGGCCGGACCCGAACCAGCTGCGAGCCGAATTGGACGTGTTGGAGAAATCGAATCCCGCGGCATCCGTGGCGGATACACCGGTGTCGATCAGCTTCCAGGTCTTCGTCTTTCCCCTGCCGACCCCGTAGCCGGTCGGCACCGCCGAAACCTCGGCCTGGACACGGCCGTCCGACAACTCCCAGAACCGTGCGTGCTCGGTACGCCGCGAAGTCAGTTCCCTGACGCGCCGGGCCGAGGCGGATGCCTTCCCCTTCGGCAGCTTCTCACGGCTGGGGATCGCCAGCTCGCCACCCGCCGAAGGCTGAGACGAGCCCTCGCCGTCATCCTCGGAGAACCATCCCTTGATGGTGTCGACCACACCCTTGTCACCGTCGTGACCAGGGGATGAGGCCGGTGCCGCATAGGCGAGCTGGGGTAGCCCCGTACTCACCACCGCGGCGACGACCATGCAGGAGACGAGTCTCCCGTACCGGACTTTCACGTCCCTATTCCCTTTCCCTTACGACGCCCCGCGCCCCCGTGCGCGCGAAAGGCCGGGCGCCAGAGGGAAATGCGGACACGCCGAACCGCCGATCGGCTCGGGCCGACCGGATGCATGATTGAGCCCCCTCGTGAACACGGAGTTCACCCGGGCGAGTTGGCGCTCGGCGGAAGCGGGTGATGTCTAGTCACCGAATGGCCTGCCAGTCAAGCCACGGCACAATGCCGACAGTTGACCCCGAATTCGGGGGTGATTCGCCCGCTATTTCCGTGCAGTGGAACTGCGCACCGCATCTGGGGTATAACCGCCCGGCCCGCGGCTGAGCCATGGCGCGGAGCCGAACAACGCCTCAGGGAAGCCGGGACGACGCATGCCACCGACCGAAGAGCCAGAGCCCTCAGCAGCGGGCCGCCCAGCTCCGGATCCCGTGTCCGCGGAGGCGGAACCGCCGCAGTCCGGGAGCGCGGCCGGCCGGCGCGCCGACCGGCGCGGCATCGCCGTCGGAGCGCTTCTCCTCACCGTGTGCGCCGGCCTCGTCCTGTACGGGGTGCTCGGCACCCAGGAGAAGAGCGTCGAGCCGGCGAGGCCGACGGCCGCGGTGACGTACGAGGTCACAGGTGAGGGAACCGCCGACCTGACCTACCAGGCCCGCAGCGAGTCCGGCACGGCCGTCGTGGCCCGCCGGGTCTCCCTGCCGTGGAAGAAGACCGTGCGCGTCCCGTTGGGCAACCCGCCCATCGTCACCATCACGCTCGATGCCGAGGGCGGACAGGCCCGTTGCGCACTCGCCGTGCGCGGACGGCACGTCCAGACCGCGACGGCCTCCGGCTCCTACGGGCGCGCCACCTGTCAGGGCGAACTGCCGGGCCCGGAGAACACCGCCGACGCGGTCGAGCCGGCACAGGAGGGATCGTGAAACTCTTCACTCCCGCCCCGCGCCTCGTGTACCTCGCCCTCGTGGTTCTGGGCGCCCTCACGGCTGCCGGGGCCCTCTGGACGGTTCTGAGTTCCTACACGGTGGTCACTGCCAGAGCAGCGATGGAACCCACGTACCGCGAGGGCGAACGCGTCGTGGTCGAGCGATCCGGTGGCAACGACGTGCGGAGAGGGGACGTCGTGCTCTACGGCGTGCCGGACCGCTACGGCGGGCTGCCGGTCCTCCAGCGCGTCATCGGACTCGGTGGCGACCGCGTCGTCTTCGCCGACGGAACCCTGACCATCAACGGAACACGGGCTGACGAGCCTTATGCGAAGAAGGCGGATGCCGGGTTCGACACGGCACCCTACGACGTGAAGGTGCCGGACGGACGCATGTTCCTGCTGGGGGACAACCGTGAGAACTCGAACGACTCGCGGTACTTCCTGAGCGAGGACTCCGGCACCGTTCCCACCGCCGCGGTCCAGGGCCGCGCACTCGAGAGCGGCGGTGCCCCGGTCGGACTCGGACTGGCCGTAGCGCTCGGCGTACTGGCCGCCTTCGTCGGCGGCATCTGCATGCTGGCCGGCCGGCGGACCCGTCGGGACAGCCCTTAGGGACGCTGACCGGCGCCGGGGGTGTGCTCCGCACTCCTTCCTCGTGGGGGAGGGGGCGTCGGGTGGTCCTTCGACGGTGCGGTCGCGGGTGTTCCGGTCGACTTCCCGGGCTTCGAGGCCGCGTTGTCGGCGCCGGACAGCGCGGCGCAGTAGGTGTCCACGGTGTCGTCGCCGCCTGCGGCCTCCGCCAGGCGCCGGAACGCCGCGCCTTGGTGTTTGCCGTTGCCCCTGGTCCATGCGTGGCAGAG